>JAAVYX010000050.1 GCA_022791355.1 Clostridiales bacterium
CCATCTTTTGTCGCGTCACAAAAGATGGGGGCGCGCCCCACGCTCAGATTTTGGAGGAACAAGAAAAGTATATCTGGCGCGAAACCTCCACTCGGTCAATAAAAAACGCAAGCGAATCTAGAGCCAAACCTCCATCTATGCCAATCAATAAGAAAAAAAATCTGCCGAGAAGCCTCACTTTTTAATAAGAAAATTACAAATAAAAGAATCCATATTAAGACAGAACCAAATCCAACAAAGCAAAAAGGAAGAAAACCACGCTGACCATCTGATTGAGATGATAAGACTGAAAGCGCATTCGCCGGGGATTGGCCGGTTCCACGTCCAGGTGTTCCAAGAGGAGCAGCAGGGCGGCAGCCAGCAGGCCCGCATAGTAAAAGCCGCCGGCCGGCCGGAAGAAGGGGAGGCCGGCCAACAGGAACAAGGCCAGCAGATGACAGCCAGCCGAGAGCAGCAGGGCTGTCCGTGAACCGAATCGGGCGGGAATGGAATACAAACCCTCCTTTCGGTCGAAATCCATGTCCTGTAAGGCGTAGAGGATATCGAAACCAGCCACCCAAAAGAAGACCGCGCCGCCCAGAAGAAAGGGGATTAGGGTCAGCCGGCCCTGTACGGCGATGGCTGCTCCTACCGGGGCGCCGCCGCAGCACAGTCCCAGAATAAAGTGGCAGAGCCAAGTGAAGCGCTTGGAGTAGGAGTAAAAGAGAAACAGGGCGACGGCCAGGGGGGATAGAAGGAGACAGAGAGGGTTAAGCATATAGGCCGAGAGGGCCAGCAGAACGAAGCAGAAGACGGTCAGGACCGTAGCCTCGGCCAAAGAGACCCGTCCGGCGGCCAGGGGCCGTCCGCTGGTTCGGGGGTTCTTTTGGTCGAAGCGAAGGTCTGCGATGCGGTTGAAGGCGTTGGCCCCGTTTCGCGCGCCGATGAGGGCCAGCAGAATCCAGAAAAAGGTGGAGAAGGAGGGCGGCCCCTCGGCGGCCCAAAGCATGGAAAGCAGGCCAAAGGGCAGGGAAAAGAGGGTGTGGGAAAAAAGGACCAGCTCCCCGTACCGCCGTAAACGGGAAATCAGTCCCCCTTTACCGGTTTGGCCGGACTTTTCGGACGACGGGACCGCCGCTTTGGAAGCCATATTCACCCCACCTTTCCCTTACCAGCCTTTGCAGCTCGGCCGGCCGGGACAAATCGGCCGGCCAGGGCCGGGGATGCCCCTCCTCGGGCAGCTTGCGGGTGGCGTCGACCCCCATCCGGCTGCCGAAGTGCCGGGTGGGGGAGGCGTGGTCCAGCGCGTCCAGCGGGCCGGGGGTAATCAGCAGGTCCCGGCTGGGGTCGATATTATTGAAGACCCGCCAGAGCACCTCCGAACGGTTGTGCGGGTCCACGTCCTCGTCCACTACCACAATCAGCTTTTGGTACATCATCTGTCCCAGCCCCCACAGGGCGTGCATAACCTTGGCCGCCTGGCCGGGATACCGTTTGCGGATGGACACCACGGCGCAGTTGTGGAAGACCCCTTCTATGGGCAGGTCCATATCCCGGATATCGGGACAGACCGCCTGCAAAAAGGGCAGGAAGATCCGCTCGGTGGCCTTGGCCATGTAGCAGTCCTCCATGGGAGGGCGGCCCACCAGAGTGGCCTGGTAGATGGGGTCGGCCCGATGGAACAGCCGCTTGAGATGAAAGACGGGGTAGGGAGCCTTTTCAGAGTAATACCCGGTATGGTCGCCGAAGGGACCCTCCTCCCGCAGCTCGTCCAGGTCCACATACCCCTCCAGCAGAAATTCGCAGTTGGCCGGGACCCGCACGTCGCTTAAAACCGATTTGGTCATGGACACCGGCCGGCCGCGAAGAAAACCGGCCAGCAGCATTTCGTCCACGCCGGGGGGCAAGGGGGCTGTGGCGGCGTAGGTCACGGCCGGGTCGCAGCCGACGGCCACCGACACCGGCATCCGTCCCCCCAGCTTTTTATACTTCTCGTAGATCGACCGGCCGTCCTTGTGCAGGTGCCAATGCATACCCGCCGTCCGCCGTCCGAAGACCTGCATACGGTAAACCCCGTAGTTCTGGGCCCCGGTTTCGGGGTCCATGGTGCAGACCACCGGCAGGGTCAGATACCGGCCCCCGTCCTCCGGCCAGCACTGTAAGGCCGGAAGCTGGGTGAGGTCGGGCGCCGCCTCTATCTCCTGCCAGGCCCCCCTTGCCGCCGGTACGGGCAGACAGGCGGCCAATCCGGCCAGCCGAGGCAGTGCCTTGAGCTTATCCACCAGAGTCAGGTAGTTTTCGGCCCCCAGCAGGCGGCGGATTTTTTCCCCCGGCGCGTCGAGACTGTCGGTCTCCAGGGCCAGCTCCATGCGCCGGTAGGAGCCGAAAGCGTTGGTCAGAACCGGGAAGGCCGAACCCTTCACACGGGTGAAGAGCAGAGCCGGTCCCAGACGTTTGGACACCCGGTCGGTGATTTCGGCGATTTCCAGATAGCTGTCCACCGCAGCGTCTATGCGGTGAAGCTGTCCCGCCCCTTCCAGGGCGGCTAGAAAGGCGCGCAGGTCTTTATAAGCCATGGAATTTCCTCCCGCGGGTCCTTTGTCCTTTTATGCGGCTTCTCTATATTTATGAAGCGGTGGGCAAAGGTATCCCAGTTTTATCCAGATTAGTATGACCGGACGGGAGGAAATTATGAAAGCCGGCGAGAACCGCCAAAGAGAGCGCCGCTGTTATCGGCCGTATATGATTGACATCCGCCTGGCGATGGCCCGAATAGGCGATGAGTGTGATTGGCCGCGTTTTCGGATTTGACAGGCGAAAGTCTTTCGTTTCCTGATAACCTCCTTCTTTGAGGGCGGCTGCTGTGCATAATAGCCCCCCAAGGCGGATGGTACGGTTTGCCCATGAATACCGCTTTGTTTTGGCCGCCGCCCGACAGAGAAACTGGCCTTGACTCGCCAAAATAGAGAGGCCGGCCGCTCGCCTTCGGACCATCCTTTACGGCGGTAGACGGGCCGCGCTAAAGAGAGAATGTTGGATATATCATCTCTTGGAGGCGAATGGTATTATATGCAGATATGCCTTTTAGGCATGTTTACATATTTTGTGAAAGTATTTGATATAGCTGGGCGAGGAATTTATAATGTAGATGAAAGGAATAAAGCTGTGTTTTAAAGAGATTGGGCAGTACAATTCGATTTCAACGGATAAAAATTATTTTATAAGGGAGAAATACATATGGGCAAAAAGGTTTTGATTCTTTCCACCAGTCCCCGCAAGGGGGGAAATTCCGACGCGTTGGCCGACGCCTTTGCCAAAGGCGCGTCCGAAGCGGGCTGCGAGGCGGAAAAGATTACGCTGTATGATAAAACCGTCGGCTTTTGCAAAGGCTGTCTCGCCTGTCAGAAAACCGGCCGGTGCGCGATTCATGACGACGCGGCCGCCGTGGCGCAAAGGATGGGGCGGGCGGAGGTTATCGTTTTCGCCACCCCTGTTTACTTTTACGAGATGTGCGGTCAGATGAAAACCATGCTGGACCGCTCCAACCCGCTGTACGCTTCCGATTACGCTTTTCGCGACGTTTACCTGCTGGCCGCCGCGGCCGACGAGGAGCAGAGCGCCCTCGACGGGGCCGTGAAAGGCCTGGAAGGGTGGATTTCCTGCTTTGAAAAGGCCCGGCTGGCCGGAAGTTTGCTGGCAGGCGGCGTGGACGCGGCTGGCGCGGTCCAAGGGCATCCCGCCTTGGCAAAGGCCTATGAAATGGGAAAGTCGGTTTAACCGGAGGGGAGGACGCTATGAAAGGGAGACTGGGTCTATTGCTCGGGCTGGTTGCGCTGCTGACGCTTTCGGCCTGCGGCGGACCCGCGCAGAACCCGTCTAAAAGCGGTGCGCCGGCTGCGAGCCGGGAGGCGCGGACGGACGGCGGGGCGGCGTATATCCAAGTACGGGACCCTGAGAGCCGTACGGTTATTTACCAGCTCAACGACAGCCCGGGCGCGCGGACGCTGTATCAACAGCTGCCCTTGTCCATAGACGTGGAAAGCTTCAGTGATAACGAAAAGATATTTTATCCGCCGGCAGGGTTGGATACGGCCGATACCCCTTTAGCGGAGGGCGGAACGGGAAAACTGGCCTATTACGCGCCCTGGGGCGACGTGGTTATGTTTTACGGCGACTTCCGGCCCAGCGGCGATTTGTACGCGCTGGGCGAGGCTGTGTCCGGCGAGGCGGATATCCCCGCGCTTTCCGGCCGTATACGGGTGGAAGCGGCAATCGGGGCGCAAGGGGCTTCCGAGGCTTTGCCGGAGGCCGGCCGGCCGCAGGAAAGCCCGTCGCTCGAAAAGACGCGGGACGGAAGCGCCCTTCTTTCGCAGACGGCCCTGTCTCAGCCATCGTCCCGGAATATGACCGCCGCCAGCGCGCCGCCGGATGCGCGGACGTCCGCTGCGGCGACCGTATCCGAAGAAGAAACCTCCGCCGCTGCGCCCTCTAGTCTGCCGGTCGGGACGGGGGTTTCGGCCGCATCTAAGCCCCCGGCAACCCGGCCGGATACCCCGGCGGAAAGCGAGAATGCTATGTTGCGCATTGAAATGGCTGTGGGAGGGAGGGTCTTTGCCGGCCGTTTGTATGATACCGCGGCTGGGCGGGCACTGGCGGCGCATATACCCATGACGCTGGATATGCGGGAGCTCAATGGGAATGAGAAGTTTTTCTACCTGCCGGAGGGTCTGCCCGCCGAGGCCAGCCGGCCTTCCGGCATCCATGCAGGCGACTTAATGCTGTACGGGACCGACTGTCTGGCGCTATTCTACGACAGCTCTTCCACCTCCTACAGCTACACCCCGCTGGGCCGGCTGGATAACGCCGCGGAACTGGCCGCCGCGCTGGGACAAGGAAATGTGCGCGTGACCTTTCGTAAGAATATATAATGCGCGGGCGATTGGCTTTGTCCTTTGACCGGGCGGGAGGGGCTGCTTCTGCTTTTACTTTTTTAGTGGAGAAGCCATAGCTTAGGCCGGATTTCCTTAGAGCAGAAGTCCCGTAGGCGGATGCAGGCGGCAGCGCGCCCCCCTCTTTTGTCAAGCGGCATAAGAGGGGGCGCACTGCTAGACTGCGTATGCAAGTATCCGTGTAAGGACGCCTGGCGCGAGCCGGTCCTCTCAACAAAATAAAAACAATTCTCCCCTTTATCCGTTGACATAGAGCCCTCCATACGTTAAAATAAAGAACAAATGTTTAAACGCTGGAAAAACCATTGAAAATAAAGTGGAGAACAATTTATGCGTGAACAAAACGAGCGAGATTTGTTTAAACTGTCCGCCCCTTATCAGCCTACGGGAGATCAGCCGGAAGCCATCGCCCAGTTGGTGGAAGGGATCCAAAGAGGGGACAAGGAGCAGACCTTATTGGGCGTTACGGGCTCGGGTAAAACCTTTACCATGGCCAATATCATCTCCCGAGTCAAGCGGCCCACCCTGGTGCTGGCCCACAACAAGACCCTGGCCGCCCAGCTTTGCAGCGAATTCCGGGAGTTTTTCCCAAACTCGGCGGTGGAGTATTTCGTCAGCTATTACGATTACTATCAGCCCGAGGCCTACATCCCGGGGACCGACACCTATATTGAAAAAGACTCGGCCATCAACGACGAGATCGATAAGCTGCGCCATTCGGCTACGGCCGCCTTGTCCGAGCGGCGGGACGTAATCATCGTGGCCAGCGTCTCCTGTATTTACTCTCTGGGCAACCCCATCGATTACCGGAATATGATCCTGTCGGTGCGGCCGGGAACCGCTTGGGAGCGGGACGCTTTGCTCAAAAAGCTGGTAGAATTGCAGTACGAGCGAAACGACGTCAATTTCGTCCGCAACAAGTTCCGGGTGCGGGGGGACGTGGTGGAGGTTTTCCCGGCCTATTCGGGAGAAACGGCCATCCGCATCGAGTTTTTTGGGGACGAGGTGGAGCGTATCTCCGAGATCAACGCCCTGACCGGCGAGCGCAAGCAGGAGCTGGGCCACATCGCCTTCTATCCCGCTTCCCACTACATCGTCCCGCCCGAGAAAATGGCCGAGGCCATCCATAACATTTCGGACGAGATGGAGGAGCGGGTCCGGTTCTTTCAGGAAAACGGCAAGCTCATCGAGGCCCAGCGCATCCGCCAGCGCACCGAGTACGATATGGAGATGCTCCAGGAGGTGGGCATGTGCAAGGGAATCGAGAACTATTCCCGGGTGCTGTCCGGCCGGCCGGCCGGCAGCATTCCCTTCACCCTGCTGGATTATTTCCCCGACGATTACCTGCTGTTTGTGGACGAGTCCCACGTAACGCTGCCCCAGGTGCGGGGCATGTACGGCGGCGACCGGGCCCGTAAGGAAAACCTGGTGGAGTACGGCTTCCGCCTGCCCTCCTCCTTCGACAACCGGCCCCTCAATTTCGACGAGTTTTACGGCCACGTCCATCAGGCCGTATTCGTATCGGCTACGCCGGGGCCGCTGGAGCGGGAGAAGTCGACCCAGATCGTGGAGCAGGTCATCCGGCCCACCGGGCTGCTGGACCCGGAAGTAACGGTCAAGCCTACCGATGGGCAGATCGACGACCTGGTCAGCGAGATCGGTATGCGTACCGCCCGCAAAGAGCGGGTGCTGGTGACCACCCTGACCA
>JAAVYX010000051.1 GCA_022791355.1 Clostridiales bacterium
CAGGGTGGATTTGCCGTGGTCGATATGGGCTATAATGCAGAAGTTCCGAATATTTTCCATAGGCAGCGCCAATTGAATCACCTCTAAAAACGCAGGCCGGCCGCTGGGCCGCCGGCTGTCATTCGCTTATGCGTATATAGGATATATTATAACACATCTTCCCGCCGCGGACAACCGCTTCTTTTTTTGCCTCTCTCCCGTTAAGCGCCGCCCGCCCCCAGTCCCGGCGGCCTCCTCTAATATCCTTGAAAAAGCCTGCGGATAGCGTTACAATATATAACAAAGAATATGGGAGGAATACGTATGGCAACGCACATCGCATGGGTAATAAGCCTATTGGCAATCGGAACCATGGCGGTTATATTGGCGGGGTCTCATCTTGTAGGTGTCCACCTGTCCGACACGGCGACGAGAATATGCCGTCTGATCGATTTGCTTGCGCTAGTTGTCCTATCCTTCTCCACCGCAAAAAAGATCCAGCGCAAAGCGTAAATCCCTATGGGACAGACAATCTTCAAAAGGGGCGGCGCATTTTTGGCCGATTGCAGCCCAGATCGGGAAAACAAATCATCAGCAGCGTTCGGGTTGCTTTCCGACCTGGTAACGCATATGGCTTCATATCGGACGCCCGTCCAGTCCGCCTTGGCCGCCGGATAGACCCGCGCTCCTCCATTTGGACCGCCTTCTTAGCGGCCGCCCGGCCTGTCGTTCCTTGGAGGCGGACGGTAAAAGCGCCTTTGCCCTAATCGACGGAATCTTGTCCAATTGCATTTTTGGGGATATTTGGTATAATACTATAAAAGCATTTGCAAGGATAGAAAGCGGGGAATATATCGTATGCTGCCGACAAGCAAATCCATTAAGCAGACGGCCAAGGAGCTTATGCAGGGCAAGTGGCCGCAGCTTCTTGGCGTAAGCTGTATCGCCATGTGCGGCTATTTAACGCCTATTATGGCGGAAGGAATCCTGCAAAGCGCCTTTGGGGACGGCCAAACCCTGGGCGGCGCTATTATGCGGCAAAGCTTCGGCTCTCTGTCTCCCGCCGCTGTTCTGGCCGAGCTTATCGGCGCGCTGATTACGCTCTGTCTGTGGCGTCCCCTCTTTCTTGGGGCGCAGCGTTGGTTTTGGCGGCTGTCCGGCGGGGCGGACGATACGGTAGGCGGCCTCTTTTATTATTTCAGCTCAGGCCGGCTGTACGGCCGTGCGCTGCTCTTCCGCATTCTTTACTTTCTCCGTCTGCTGTGTATCGCCTTGGTCGTCTTCGCCCCCGCTATCCTCTCCTATGTGCTGCTTTCTCCCGAATTTTACGCCGCCGTCGGCCTTCAAACGCCGGTGGCCCTCACCGATCTGTGGGGTCTGCCGGGGGCCTTGGCCGCGCTGGGCCTGATCGCCTTTATCCCCTGGTCCCTGCGCTACTGTCTGGCCTCTTACCTGCTGGTCAACGATCCGGACCTTACCCCGAACCAGGCGTTGACTCTATCGGTAAAGGTCAGCCGGGGCTGCCGGGCGGCCTACCTGGGCCTGCTGCTCACCTTTTTAGGCTGGCTTCTGCTCTGCCTGCTGGCCCTGCCCGCCTTTTTTGTGCTGCCCTACATGCTGGCCGCCCTGGCCGTTTTCGCTCGGTACGCCATTAACGCCTATAATATCGGATTTCAGCGCGCCCCCAGCTACGGTATGTATTAAAAGTCGGTTCAAAAATTACCGCTGTTCGAAAAAGTTTTACGGTTTTTATAGAGCTTTTAGCCTATCGCGTCCGGTATAAAGACTGGACGCGATTTTTTCGGTTCATAATAATTTTACAAAGAAAGCCGTTTTCTTCGCTTGAGGGGAATTTTTCGGTGTGCTATCATATACTAAACTTGCCATCGGTCTTAGGATATACCTAAAGCCTTACGGAAAAAACCGCGCAGGCCGTTTCCGCTTGCAGGTCTTTTGCGCTCTCGCGGGGATACGCCCTTTGACCGTCCGGCATGGGTAAGCCGACGGTCTCCATGCGCGCCGCAGCAGCGTCAGACAAGCTCCCGCGCAGCCGTCCAATAGGACCGTTTGGTTTAGAGGCTTACCGGCAGCCGGTAAAAAACCGGCCCGCGGATTGTTACGCGCAGCTAGCCAAGTATAGCTGGGCTCTCGCGCGCCCGGCGGGGAAACAAACCGTATGGGCTCCCAAGGCAGATGGTACAAATAACGGCTTACAGGAGGGATGTATATGGATAAACCGCGGCTGCTTTTTTTATATAACCCCAGCGCAGGCGTAGGCAAGGTCAACGAGCGGTTGGGAGAGGTGGTGGAGCGTATTGCCCAAGCGGGATACGAAATCACCGTACACCCCACGGGGGCGGCCGGGGAGGCCACTCAAATCGCCGCGCAGGCCGCGGACTTTGACCGTCTGATCTGCGCTGGCGGGGACGGGACCCTCAACGAGACCATTTCCGGCCTGCTCCGCTGCGAGAGGCCGCCGACGCTGGGTTATCTGCCCGCCGGCACCACCAACGATTTTGCCTCCAGCCTCTCTATCCCCAAAAATCTCTTTAAGGCTTTGGAGGTGGCGCTGACAGGGGTTCCCTTCTACTGCGACATCGGCCGGTTAGGCGCCCGCAATTTTGTATATGTAGCCGCCTTCGGCCTCTTCACCGACGTATCTTACGCCACGCCCCAATCGATGAAATCCCTTTTCGGTTATATGGCCTATGTAATGGAAGGGGTGAAACGGCTGGGAGATATCCGCAGCTTCCACTGCCAGGTCGAGCATGACGGACAGGTGGAAACGGGGGACTATATCTTCGGCGCTATCACCAACTCCATCTCCATGGGCGGTATCAAGGGCTTTACGGGAGACCACGTGCTGCTGGACGACGGGTTGTTTGAGGTCATGCTCATCCGCCAGCCGGCCAATCTGTCCGAGTTCAACGCCACCGTCGGCGATCTGCTTAAGAAGGAGGCCTCGCCCCGCATCGACTGGTTCCACACCGAACGTCTGACCCTGCGCAGCGACGCTGCAATCAGCTGGACCATTGACGGGGAGTTTGGAGGCTGTCAGAAGGATATCCTGTTCGAGGGGCAAAAACGGGCTTTGGGCATTCTGGTAGACCCCAAGCAGCTCGATAAGCTGCCCGCCGACCCGGCGCATATAGAGGCTCTGCGCGCCGCCGATTGACAAGGGATGTACGCGCATGTAGAGCGGCTATTATAAGAATAGCCCGAATGAGGAACCGGCGGGGAACTAGCAGGGAACTAGCAGGGAACTAGCAGGGAA
>JAAVYX010000052.1 GCA_022791355.1 Clostridiales bacterium
GCCAGCGGGCTATCGCCCGCCAAATCCGAGAACGCTGCCGGTTCCCCGACGGCCCCCATTTGGCCGCCTCTGGGCGTATTAGCCCTTGGAGGTAGATGGTGTCATATGGAGATACAAAAGCCGCCGCCCCGCCGGTTGCTTCAGCATAGACTTTCGTTCGGCCCATCTGTGTGGCGGTCCAAAGAATGTTCCGTCGCTAAAACGCCTCTTACCGCGCTTGCCGCAAGAAAGGACGCTTCCATTTCTCACGTTCCGGTCCAGCCTTCAGCCAAACCGCCGGTAAAGTCCGAGCCCCATCGCGAAAATATCCCCAGAGCCTATACTCTACGCATCCTCCAGAGCCTCCCAGTCGGCCGGCGGAATCTGGCCGGACACCTCGACGACGCCGCTGCGCAGGTAGACCGACGGAGTCACCCGCACCGAATAACCCCGGCCGTTGCCGCTCATCCATTGAAAAAAGGGCAGCTGGGGCAGGGCGCAGGCCGACAAAACGCTCATGATAACCCCGCCGTGAACCACCGCCGCAGCCTCTGTGATCCCGTTCTCCATCATATGGCGGACCGCCTGCCCAAAACCGGCGCAGACCCGTTGGGTAAAATCCTCCGTGGACTCCCCGCCGGGCGGCGCGGCGATTCTGCCCGCCGTCCAGGCCTGATAATCCGTATCACCGGCCAGCTCCTGGGCCGACCGGCCCTCGAATATTCCAAAATTGCATTCCCGCAGATCCTCCACCAAAATGGGATGGGCCTCCGGGTAGATGATTTCCAGGCTCTGACGGCAGCGCAGCAGCGGGCTGGCGTAGCAGACCTCCACCTGCGGGTAGACGCCCGCCTCCCGCAGCCGTTCCAGCTCTTTTATACCATTTGTAGTTAACGGAATATCTGTAACGCCTATATATTGCCCATTTTGGTTTCCTTCTGTTATTCCATGGCGAATGAGATGGACGGTATAGGTCTTCATCTGCCTCTCCCCCTTCAGAATATACGAATTGTATATTCTGTCAATTGTAAAGCTTATTTGCTTATACTATAATAATTTTCGGAATAAAATGCAAGGGGTGTGCTGATTGGAGTGCAGCTTTCCGAACAATCTTGCGGCTTTGCGGCATGAACGCGGCATTTCACAGAAGACGGCGGCCGAGGCGCTGGGCATCTCCCAGGCCCTGCTCTCCCATTATGAGAAGGGTATCCGGGAATGCGGATTGGATTTTCTCTGCCGGGCCGCTGATTACTACGGCGTCACCGCCGACTATCTTTTGGGCCGGACGGACAGACGGACAGGCTTTTCCACCGCAGACGACAGCGCCCATACCCAACGGCGGGAGCTCTGCCGTATCCTGGAGCTTTTGTACGATATTGCGGACAAGGCGGCCGGTTCTCCCCTGGCCGACGGGTGGGACGCCTTCCTGCGGGCGGCCGTCTATCGCAGCGCCCGGCTGCTTTTAGAAGCCTGCGACGGACGTCCTCAGGAGTTGTTCTCCTTACAGTCCGTAAAGGCCCAGGCAGCGGCGGCCGGTCTGATGGATATGGCCGCGGCCCGACTGGCCCCGCCCGTTATAGATACTGCTAGGGGCGTCCTTCAGCAACCCGGCCGGCCGGCCCCCTACGTTTCTAAGGAACGCTTGCTGGCCGATTATCCCGACGCGGCGCCTTCCCTGCTCCTGCTGTTGCAGGATATCGAGGAAAAACTGGTATATAGCTTAACGCGGTTCCCAGAGCCTTCCGGCGTCCATACATAAAACCCAAAAAGCAATCTACAGCTTTGTAGATTGCTTTTTCTAGGGCTAGCCCCCCTTCGGATTTTTCCAACAGTGGCCAGCAGCCGAAAAAGGGGTATTTTGCCGCGCAAGGCCCAGAAATTCAATACGCTCGGTCTACATAATTTTGGAGGTCTTCCGCCTTTCTCTCCAGTATCCGTTTTGGTCTTTGGCTGTTCGGCTGGAATCGGATAGCGGATAACCAGCGGACGTCTTTCCCGCGTCAAATCCCACAATGCCGCGAACGTCCCTTCCCCAAAGAAAGACGGTAATGGATATCTACAGGGTACGCTCTGCGCGCGTCACACGAGGAGGAAAACTTGTGGCAAACCTGATACGCAGCCGGATAGATCGGATCCGGCCATATTTTATCACTTTTTTTAAATGGGGCGTTTTCGCCGCCTTTATCGGTTTCACGGTGGGCGGCGTGGGCGTGCTGTTTTACTACGGTACCAATATAGCCGCCCAGCTTTTCGCCCGGTTTAGCTGGCTGATTCTTCTGCTGCCCATAGCCGGCGCGGTTATCTACTTTTTATACAAGCTCTTGGGCCAGGCCGGCGGCAAGGGTACCAACCTGATTCTGCTGGCCGTCCGGCAGGGGGAAAAGGTTTCCATCCGGCATGCGCCTCTGATCTTTATCGGCACCCTGCTCACCCACCTCTGCGGCGGATCCTCCGGGCGGGAGGGAGCCGCCCTGCAATTGGGGGGAAGCATGTCGGCCTGGCTGGGCCGCCGGCTTCGTCTGGACGACAAGGACGGTCGGCTGATCACCCTGTGCGGCATGAGCGCCGCCTTCTCGGCTATTTTTGGCACGCCTGTGACCGCCGTGGTCTTTTCCATGGAGGTCATCAGCGTGGGAGTAATGTACTATTCGGCGGCCCTGCCCTGCGTAACCTCCTCCATCGTGGCCTATGCCCTGGCGGTGCGGCTAGGGGTGCGGCCGGCCGCCTTTCAGCTTTTTGGCCTGCCGGAAATCGCCCTGGTTCCCGCCTTGCAGGTGGTTCTGCTGGCCGCCTTGTGCGCCGGGGTCAGCATCCTCTTCTGCGTGTGCATACACGGCGCGGGTAAATTCTACCGGCGGTATATTCCCCAGCCCTTTCGTATTATCGCCGCCGGCCTGATTATCCTGGCCTTCACCCTGCTCATAGAAAGCCTCGGCGGCTCCCGGGACTATAACGGCCCGGGTATGGAGATTATTTCCAACGCCTTAGCGGGAGAGGTCCGGCCCGAGGCCTTTCTGCTGAAAATTCTTTTTACGGCCTTAACCTTGGGCGCCGGCTTTAAAGGGGGCGAAATTGTTCCCGCCTTTTTCACCGGCGCCACTTTCGGCTGCGCGGCCGGACGGCTCATCGGCCTGCCAGCCTCCTTTGGCGCGGGGGTGGGACTGGTATCGGTTTTCTGCGGGGTTACCAACTGCCCCATCGCCTCGGTCTTTTTAAGCCTGGAACTCTTCGGCCCCGCCGGCCTGCTCTATTTTATGCTGGCTAGCGCCGTCAGCTATCTTTTTTCGGGCTATTACGGTTTATACAGCGAACAGAAAATCCTCTACTCTAAGCTCTCCCCCGAATTTATCAATAAAAAAGCCGATTAGACCTTGCCGGCCTATGCGCGATTATGCCAAGCTTGCGGGCGTTTTTTGATTGGCCGGCGATTTTTTCGCGGGCCTACCGCTCTATGGCAAGAAAAAACCGTTGATCGGACGTCTTGAGAATTTTCAAACAAAGCCGAAAGGCGCCCGACAAACCGTCCCTTTAAAAGAGCCCTGGACCGGATAGGCTCCAGGGCTTTATGTATCCGCGCCGCCGTCCCTTTCGAGGATGGTTTACCGGCCGGTTTTGGCTCCTTCCTCCTCTTCGCCCTCCATCATAACCAGCCGGTAGAGGGGCACGTCCAACGCCTGGGCAATGGCGATGAGGGTATCTAGGGAGGGCGCTTTGAGAGTTCCCAACGCTTCCAAATGACTGATATAATCGGAGCTTAGATTGACCGCTTCGGCCAATTGCTCCTGGGTCATCTCCCTTTCCCGGCGAAAACGGCCTATGTTGGTACCAATGGTGCGATAATACCAATAATACTCCTGTTTCATGCTCATAACTCCTTTTTCGACTGTTTGTCATTGTATAAATATGAAACCATGAGGAGGGTTTTCACACCACGTCCCAGAAAGTATTCTTTCCTAGCGATAAGATATAGCGTCCTCTGCATACGACGGGGCATTGGCCTGTCGGTTCAGCCGGCCGCCCTTATATGTAAAAAAGCGTCGGGCCGCTGCGGCGGCCGACGCTTTTTGGCTATGGTTCCGGCAAAGGCTGTAGATTTGTTTTTCAGCTGAGAGGGAGGCTTTCGGCGGGCGGACTTTTCTTATCAAGTTAAACGCAAGATTTCGCGCCAAAATTCCCTATAGGATTTCTCCAAAACCTGATCTGATAACGCGCCTTCCCTCTTTTATGAAACGATAAAAAGGCGAAACGTTCGCGGATACGCCTGCCAGCCGCCAACAGAACCGGCGGGAAACGCAGCAAGCAGCGCCTCTCAGGATAAGGGAACCCCCATTTTAAGCCTGTCGTCCCAGCCCCTCAGGAACCCGGCGGGATGTAACGGGAGCCTGACCTATGCGCTCGCCTGCGGCGCCGCCTCGCTTAAGCCGCTTACGGGACTACGTCCCTCCGGTCGACTCTCGCCGCTTTGTTCCGCGCTCCAACTTGTTGCGTTTCGCTTACCCGCCGGCAATAATAGGAAAACGGCAGTTGATTTTTGGCAAAAGGGCAGCCAGCTGCTAGAAACCGCGAGAAAAGAAAGCGCCCGCGCTATGGGCCTTTTTAAGCCGCATAGCGCGGGCAGCATCTGCGATGCTGATATTGTCGAAACGCAAAAGTAAAAACTATACGCTATTTAACGGCGCCATATAAATCTTACAAAATAATGCAGATCAAGCCGCTGCATCCCTCGTTGATAACCCTCTCCAGAGTTTCCTGCAAGCGTATGCGGGCGTCGCCCGGCATACGGGCCAGCTTGGTGTGCAGCCCCTCGTTGACCAGCTCGTGGAGAGACTTGCCGAAAATATTAGAGTCCCAGATTTTGGCCGGGTCCTCCTCAAACTCGTTGAGCAGATACATTACCAAATCCTCGCTCTGCTTTTCCGAGCCTACGATGGGGGAAACCTCGGTGTTGATATCGGCCTTCATCATGTGGATGGAGGGGGCCGACGCCCGCAGCCGCACCCCGTAACGGCCGCCCTGCTTCATAATTTCGGGCTCCTCCAGGGTCAGCTCCTCGATAGAGGGCATGACGATGCCATAGCCGGTGGCCTCCACCTCGTCCAGCGCGTCCTTCACCCGCATATACTGCTTTTTGATCTCGGCCAGCTCCTGGATGGTGGACATGAGCTCCTGCTCCCCGGCGATGGACAGGCCCGTGGTCTCGGCCAGCACCTTGTAGAAAAGTCCCCGTCCGATATCCACCTGTATCTTGGCCGCGCCTTTGCCCAGGTCCACCCGCATGGTGCGGGACTGCTCCACATGCTCGCAGGCGCACAGCCGTTTTTCCAGCTGATCAATATCCCGGATATGGCGAAGCTCGGCCGCCTCCTTGCGGATGAGCCCGTAAAGCTCGCTGCGCAGCCAGTGTTCGGGAGATAGGGTGGTAATCCAGCGGGGCAGGGCCACCCCCACCTCCTTGACCGGGAACTCAAAGAGCACCTTCTGGATGATCTGCCGGATATTTTCTTCCTCCAGCTCCAGACAGTTGACCGGGATGACCGGCACGCCGTACTTATCCGAAAGGACCTCGGCCATGGATCGGGCCTCGTCGGTGTTGGGATAGGTGCAGTTGAGCAGGACGATGAAGGCCTTGCCGATTTCCTTGAGCTCGCTGATAACCCGCTCCTCGGCTTCCTCGTATTCCGCGCGGGGAATGTCGCTGATGCTGCCGTCGGTGGTGACCACCAGGCCGATGGTGGAGTGCTCGGTGATAACCTTGCGGGTGCCGATTTCGGCGGCCATGTTGAAGGGCACCGGCTCCTCATACCAAGGGGTCATGACCATGCGGGGCTGGTCCCCTTCGATATAACCTAAGGAGCTGGGAACAATGTAGCCCACGCAGTCGATGAGGCGGACGTTGAAGGCCGAGTTGCCCTCCAGATTGACCTCCACCGCTTTTTCGGGGATAAACTTGGGCTCGGTGGTCATGATGGTGCGGCCGGCCGAGGACTGGGGCAGCTCGTCGTTGGCCCGCTCCTTCTGGTAGGCGCTGCTGATGTTGGGCAGTACCAGGGTGTCCATAAACCGCTTGATAAAGGTGGATTTGCCGGTGCGGACCGGGCCGACCACGCCGATATAGATATCGCCGTCGGTGCGCTGGGCAATGTCGTGGTATAAGTTTCTTTCTTCCATATGTCCTCCCCCTTGCGGGTATACGTCCATCGGCCCGAGGCCGCGGGTTCCCGCTTTGATTTTGGGCAAAACGGGCCGGAGACTGCCGTCCCGCAAAAAAGATGATACAAAAAGTTTTCGCCCGCCTTTTTGGAAAGGCGGTAGGATCGAGGGGTAAAGCCCCGCCGCGGCCCGCAGAGTGTGAAATTTTATGTAAACCAGGCGCATGGCAGCCGTTGGCGTGAACCCCCGTCAAGGGTTCCCATGCGGCGCTAACCGCCGCACATCTTCTTCCGCCCTCTGCCTTTTTCCCTCAAAAAACACGCTAGGACCGTTCGATTCTCATTCGGGACATCGAGCCCCTCGCAAAAATACATGCGGATCGTGCACTACACGCAGGGAATGAGCAGCATCTGCTTACCCGGCAGGGTATCGTTTTGCAGCTCGTTGACCAGGGCGATTTCGTCGGCCGATGTGTTGTATCGCCGGGCGATATCCCAAACCTTCTCTCCCGCGTCGGCGTAGTAGATCATGAGGGCCAGGTCCTCCTCCCGCTGCTTGGGGGAATCCTCCAGCACCTCCACGCTGACCACCAGGGGTACCCGGGAGATGTTAAAGACCGCCGCGGTGATATGCAGCTCTACCTTGGCCTCGCACTTGGAGCCGGCCGCAAGGGCGCAGGAGGCCGCCACCGCGTCCACCTGGGGCTCGCAGCGCATGAGGGTGGGCGCTTCCTCCATCTCATGGCGGTATTCATAGTCCACCGGCCGTTCAAAATAGACCGGCGCGCCCTGGGCGTCGTAGCCCAGGATACAGATGAGCACCGTGCCGCCGATGAGCAGGGTCCGCTCCTCATTGCGTACCGAGGTCACTTGGGATTCGCACCATACGTCTGCGATTCCGCCCAGTTCCCCGTCGGTAAACTCCAGGCTCTTTTTGCACAAAAAGCTCTCGTTGATCCCGCAGATCATTTTTTCAAAATTGATTTCCTGCCGTTCCACCGAGGTTTCGAACCGGGTGGAGTAGGCGTCGAAAACAACCGGAAGATCGGTGTTGCAGAAGGCCTGCACGCTGACGCAGATCTTGGCCGTCAAGCTAACCGTGCGGGCCTCTCCCGACATGCCGGTGCGGGGCTTCATCTCCAAGGCGGCCACCTCCAGAGAGGCCTCGCAGTCGCAGCTTTCGTTAACCCCGTCGATATCCACGATCTGACTCAAGGGAATGGAGGCCTGCAGCTTTTCGGGCCGGCCGTCCTCCTCGGGACAGTAGAGGGCCTCCACCAATAGTTCTCCCTTGACTACCGCCTTGTTGCTGATGATTTTGCACTCGGAGGAAAGGGCCCTGGCGTCGCACCGGAGCAGGGAACGGATAGCCGGCTGGTCCTGCTCCAGCTCCAGCTCCTCCTCCACGATCATATACTTTTCGGCCGCCGCCATGGGCGTAGTGGCCGGGGCGCTGCCCCGCAGCATCTGCATATCGGGGCTGTCCAGGTCGGTGAGAATATCGGCCACCCGGCGGCTGACTACCCGTGCCTTTAAAGTAAGAGCGCCATGTACGTCCAGCTTGCGGGGGGTCACCGCCCGGCAGTTTACGTATTCGGGCTTGGCCCGCACAAAGGCGGAACAGTTCCCCTCCTTCGCGCCTCCCATATCCACGCTTCGGTTAAAGGGGGCCTCGTAGGTGTAACTGCAAAGGTTTTCGTCGGCGTCTGCGTAGATCAGCGTTACCGACGCCCGTCCCTCAATGCCCAGCGCGGACCCGCTTACCGAACGGGAGGAAACCCAGGGGGTCACCCGGCATTTGAGCACCCGGGCGATGTCCGGGCAGTAGTCGGGAAGGGTGAACTCCACGTCGACCGGCTGCTCCACAGCCTGTTCGAAAACGACTTCGTTGGCGGCCACGCCCTGTCCAGTCTGTCTTATTTCCATAGTACCTACCTCTCCTTACATCATTCTTACTGCATTCTTATTCAAACGGCGTCCGCAATATGCGGGATTGCGGGCTTTTTTCGCTTTATTTTGTTTGGTTTAGAGTGAGGTTTCGCGCCAGGTGTACTTTTCTTTTGTTTAGCCCAGCGCGAGGTTTCGCGCCAGGTGTACTTTTATGGATACTCCAGTACCTCTCGCGAGGCGCGACCCCATCTTTTGTGACGCGACAAAAGATGGGGGAGAAAAACGCTGCCGCCTGCGGTATCCTACGGAGCCTACGGCCGCCGCCTTGGCC
>JAAVYX010000053.1 GCA_022791355.1 Clostridiales bacterium
CATCACCATCACCGCCTCCACCAACATGTCCAAGGAGGACATCGACAAGGCGGTCAAGGATGCTGAGCAGTACGCCGCCGAGGACAAGAAGCGCCGGGAGGCTGTGGACGTGCGCAACGGCGCCGACCAGATGGTATATCAGACCGAGAAGACCCTCACCGACATGGGCGACAAGCTGTCCGAGGAAGAAAAGAAGGATATCCAGGCCGGTATCGACTCCCTGAAGGAGGCCCTCAAGGGCGAGGATCTGGAGAAGATCAAGGCCGAGGAGGAGGCTTTGCAGAAGAAGGTTTACGCCGTCTCCGAGAAGCTGTACAAGGCCGCGGCCGAGGCCCAAGCGCAGGCCCAGACCGAGGGCGGCGAAAACGCCGGGGCGGCCCCCGAGGGCGAGCCCAACGTCTACGAGGCCGACTTCAAGGACGCCGACGAGGACAAGAAATAATCAATTTTCATGGGCCCGGGCCGTTCTCGCGGCCCGGGCTGGCCCCTCTTTTCAAAGGAGGGGCCTCCGGGGCTTTGACAAAAGGCCGGACCCGGTTTCGGGTACCTTTGACCCGGCGGACGGTGTTGTATGCAGGGGCAAGCGGCGATTGTAATTGTGGGGGTAGGGCTTTGGAGTCTGTTATAAAAAATCTCAATGATGTATACTTTGTCTTGCAAAGTAAAATTTTGCGAGGGGCTCGATGCCTCAAATGAAAATCTACATCATTTTGTGGTTTTCAAACAGACTTTGGCCTGCCTTTTGTCAAAGCTTCGGAAGAGTTATAACCAAAGACGGGGCCGGAGGGTCCCGCATAGGAGGAGCGTGAGACCTTGGCGGACAAAAAGGATTTTTACGAGGTGCTGGGCGTGGACCGCGGCGCCGGCGACGACGAAATTAAAAAGGCCTACCGAAAGCTGGCCAAAAAGTATCATCCCGACTTAAACCCCGACAACAAGGAGGCCGAGAAGAGCTTCAAGGAGGTCAACGAGGCCTACGAGGTGCTTTCGGACAAGGAGAAGCGGGCGCGGTACGACCAGTTCGGCCACGCGGGCGTTGACCCCAGCTACGGCGCGGGCGGCGCGGGCGGTCCCTTTGGAGGCGGCTTCGGCGGCGGGTTCGACGTGGATTTGGGGGATATTTTCAGTTCCTTCTTCGGTGGGGGCTTCGGCGGCGGCCGGCAGAACCCCAACGCCCCCCGCAAGGGCGGCGACACCTCCATTTCCCTAACCTTAAGCTTTGAGGAGGCGGCCAAGGGCTGCGCCAAATCGGTCAAGGCCACCCATATCGAGACCTGCGGCGACTGTCACGGCTCGGGGGCGGCGGCCGGTTCCACCCCCAAGACCTGCCCGGCCTGTCACGGTTCGGGACAGATCCGGGTCAACCAGCGCACCCCCTTCGGCACCATGCAGACCCAGCGTGTCTGCGACCAGTGCCGGGGTACGGGTAAGATCATCGACAATCCCTGCCGCGCCTGCGCCGGCAAGGGCCGGGTCCGCAGGACCTACGAGCGGGAGGTGGAGATTCCCGCCGGCATCGACGAGGGCCAGATTCTCAACGTCCGGGGAGCGGGCGACGCGGGGGTAAACGGCGGCCCGGCCGGCGATCTGCACATCCACATTTCGGTGCGGCCTCATCCCATTTTCGAGCGGCGGGGCTACGACGTATACTGCGAGATTCCCATCACCTTCGCCCAGGCGGCCCTAGGGGCCGAGGTTACGGTGCCCACCCTGGATGGAAAGGTCAAGTTTACCGTCCACGAGGGAACCCAGCCGGGAGACGAGTTCAAGCTGCGGGGCAAGGGTATTCAGCGGCTCAACGCCGGCGGCCGGGGCGACCAGTACGTCAAGATGATGCTGGAGGTGCCCAAAAACCTTTCGGAAAAGCAGAAGGCGGCCCTCCGGGAGTTCGACAGCCAGACCGGCGAGGGAAACTACAAGAAGCGCAAGGGCTTTTTCGATAAGCTAAAAGATTTTTTTGAGGACGATAAGAAGTAAAGAAGCGACAGACAACCGCGCCGCATAAGCGGCGCGGTTGTGTTTTATGCGTAGCTCCAATTTTATATCGGTATTTGTCGAAAAATATACTTTATTGTAAATAAATTTTTGTTGCTAAAATAATTATCTTATAGTATTATGAATATGGATAAAATAAATAATTGGGTTTATACGACCGACAACTATCCTTATTATACGACTTCCATTTCTTTTCGTGAAACATCGACAAAATCCAGCGCAACAATAGAGTTTCATAACACATCTGATAAAGATCTATATGCCTACGCTTATACGAACCTTCGGCTATATAGGGAGTATGTCTCGCCTGCTGAAAAAAACTGGGGCTGGGCAGAGGTATACTCCAATCAGTGGAGGATGGAACTATTCAATATGAGCAAAAACGACGTGATCGGTACCTTCGGTCATGAAATCGGGCATACCATGGGATTGGCCCATTGTCACGATACAAGGAGAATTATGAGCCTGTACGACGACGGCCGGGCGACCTACCAGCCCCACGTTTACGACTGTCAGACCGTGAATCATTTATATTAGGAGGGAAAAGGTTATGAAGCAAAAAATTTATGCGATGGGAATGGCGGCCGCGCTGCTGTTTTCTCTGGCGGCCTGCGGGAACGCCGGCAAAGACGCCGGTCAGCTTTCCTCCTCCGGCCGTCCGCCGCAGGACAGCAGCGTCCGGCTGGAAAATCCGGTCTCCCTGGAGGGAAAGAAGGTTGAAACGGTTCAAACCCTTGCGGAGCCCTTTTCCACCTACTCGGAGTTTTCCAAATTTGAAACCGAAACGGTTTCGGTGGTCCGCGGCGTGGTTACCGACGTCGAATACTTCGCCCGCGGGAAAAACGCTTTTACCAAAATGGATTTGGACATTTCAGAAAGCGTCCTGGGGGATTTTGTGAAGGGCGACACAATCAGCGTGTATAAGTGGGGCGGGTACATTCCGCTCTCGGTCTCAAACCCGGATATTCAGGAGCGTTTTCCGGAAATCACCGATGAAGAGCTGGAGAACACCGTTGTGGACATGCGCATCGACGGAGATCCGCACCCTGTGGCGGGACAGGATATCGTCGTATTTCTGGCCGCCGTCAATCCGGAAAACCAGATGTATTCGATCGTAGGCGGTCACTATGGCCAGTTTACCAACGATGGAACCGATCAGTTTACCCGGCATTTAGAGCAAACGGGCAGCACAGACCAAACGACCGGCTATGCCCTTACCGGCCAGCCGGAAATCGACCGCTCTCAAATGACCGGTACCAACCGGGCTTTCACCTTTGAACAGCTGAAAGCGGAGACGCTGGAAGCCTTAAGCAAATCGTAATGCAGAAAGACCACGGTCATACGGACCGTGGTCTTTCTATTTGCCCTACCGCTTGACCCGGCCTGGTTTTCTAGATGAATCAAAAATCGCAGGTGCGCCGCTATATGCGGCGCGTTTGTTTTTATAGGTTGCCAAAGGCAATCTGTAAAATTATTATCTCACAGTGAGATAAAATCCAATATTTATTTATAAATATGGTATGCTGTCTTATGAGAAAAAGCATAGGGATTTGACTATTCTCATGTCAAATCCCAGTATAACCAAAAGCATTTGCTATAATAAAGGCGGTGATCAAAATGACAAAGGAACGAATCAAAGGACTGCGAGAGGACAGAGACCTAACCCAACAACAGATAGCGGATATGCTGCATATCAGCCGCAGCGTCTATTCAAACTACGAAAATGGCTATACTCCTTTTCCCACCGATATTCTAATTCAGCTGTCCCGCATATATAGTACCAGCATCGATTATCTGCTGGAACAGACGGATAATCCCGATTCCTATAGAGAGTTTTGAGGAGGAATACATATGAATCAAAATAAGCAAAACCCGCCCATCAGTCCTATGCTCAGCGAAAAGCTTGCCAACCTATGCGCCAACATCAAAGGCCTGCGCCTGCAATCCGGTTTGACGCAGCGGGAGCTGTCGGAACGCCTCTCTATTCCCCTATCCCTGCTGGAGGAAGCTGAAAGAGGGATTCTGTCAGACGGCTTTACTTCCACTTATCTGGTTTCGATCAGCAGTTTTTTCCATATTCCCATTGACCGTTTATTTGTAAAGTTTTTGGAAGCGTGAAAAGAACCGCCATAAAATGCAGGAAACTGCATTTTATGGCGGTTCTTTTATCCTATGTTATAAAGGCCCCTCCCCTGCCCTACAGCGCGCCCAGCGTCCGGCCGATACTATCCTGTATGAGCAGGCCAGCGGCGTTATCCATGGGGGTCGGGGACTTATTGATAACAACCAGACGCCGCCCGTCGAACAAGCGCACCAGTCCCGCCGCCGGGTAGACGGCCAGGGAGGTGCCGCCGATGACGAGCAGGTCGGCGGCGGCGATGGCCCGGGAGGCTTCCCCCGTCACCCGCTGGTCCAGCGGCTCCTCGTAGAGCACCACGTCGGGCTTGACGATGCCGCCGCAGGCGCACCGGGGAATCCCGCCGGCCGCCTGGATATGGGACAGGGGGTATTCCCTGCCGCAGTCCATACACCGGTTGCGCCAGACCGAGCCGTGGAGCTCCAGAACCCGTTTGCTCCCGGCCGCCTGGTGCAGCCCGTCTATATTCTGGGTGATAACGGCCGACAGCCGCCCCTCCGCTTCCCAGCGGGCCAGGGTCAGATGGGCGGGGTTGGGCCGCGCGTCGGGATGCAGCAGCTTCTGCCGGTAAAACCGGAAAAATTCGGCCGGGTCCGCGTCGAAAAAGGAGCGGCTCAGGATGGTCTCAGGCGGGTAGGCGTACTGCTGTTGATACAGCCCGTCCACGCTGCGAAAGTCGGGTATGCCGCTTTCGGTAGACACCCCCGCGCCCCCGAAAAAGACGATACGCTGACTTTCCGCCACCCACTGCCGCAGGGTTTCCAGCTTATCCAAAATCATCGCCTCCATCCTTATCATACTGCCCGGGCGGCCGGTTGGCAAGTCCAAAGCCGGCGGAATGGCAGGTCACGGTGCATAACAGCGAACGCGCTTATATCCGGCCGTCTTCGGCTTCCTTTCGCTTTTGGTTACGGGACCGGCCCGCGCCGTACAGCAAACCCGCCGCGGCAAGCAGGACGGCAAAGGTCATCATGTCCCACACGTCGCAAAGCGGCTCCCCGATGCTGCCGTGCAGATAAAGGTTGACGGCCATGTGAAGGGGGATGGCCAACAGAAGCAGCAGAGCGCAGGCCGTCCATTTATTCTGTATTTTCACCAGCAGCAGGAAGGCCAGCCAGAGGTAAAGGAGGCCCGCGCAGGAGGCGAAAAGGCCAATGGAGAGGACCGCTCCGCCGTCGCCGATAATAAGATGAAGTATATACAAAAAGGGGTAGGTCAAAAGGGCGGCCGCCGTCAGGGCCCAAAGCAGGCCGCGCCGGGGCAGCAGAAGGGCGGGCAGGGTCACGGCACAGACTAAGAGGGCCGAGGCCATGGGGATGCGGGACCAGGTAAAGGAACCGTTTATGGCCAAGTCCACGATGGAGCAGGCCAGCAGTCCCAGCGCCAAAAGGGCTGGCAGAAGCAAGGCGCACAGCCGCCGTACCCGGCCCGGGCGGTCTGGCCGGGCCGCGCCGTCACGCTCCGGGGCGGCCGTCGGGGCGGAGCCGGGGCCGGCCGGGACCGTCTGGCCGCTCGGCAGCTTCTGGATATCCTGTTTCTGCCGATCAATGCTCTGCGGGGAATTATCATGGTCATGCCTCAGAAAATCGGGCTGGTCGATAAATTCATCATCTATTTTATATTCGGGTGTTTTCCCTTTGCCCATTGTATTTCCTCTTCTCTTAAAAATTTTTGTATTTCAGTATGCGCTTTTGGAACTTATCATTCATCGAAAGCTGGTTTCTGACCAGTGCCCAGTTAGATACCGGGCGCCCGTTCCATTTCTTATACAGTTCGGTAATCCTTAGATATAAGGCTTTCAGAACCGCGTCCTCACTGGGGAAGGAACCTTTCTTTGTCACTTTCCTAAAAATGGAATTGACAGGTTCTATGGCATTTGTGGTATAAATTTTCGCTCGGGGCATCGAGCCCCTCACAAAAATGTTACTTTGCAAGGCAAAGTATACATTACCTTTCGTACGGCGCTTGCGTAATTATATAGCTGTTCCACATGCGCCCAGTCGCGGATCCATATGTCGACTCCTCCTGGATACTGGCTCTATGCCTGTTTAAACCTTTCAAACTCCGCCTCTGCCGGGCTGCACCGTACACCTTCTTTAACGGGGCGGTAGATGTCTTGTAGTCTTTGGAGAGTATGCATTGACGGAATTACGGATCAGGCGCATGATGCATCCCTGGGCAGTCACATCTTTAAAAATGGATTTTGCCCCTTCCTCCAGCCCCGACACGCCGTCCATGCTGATAAAAAGGATGTCTTCCATACCTCGGCTCTTCATCTCGTCAAACAGCTGCATCCAGTAGCGCTTTCCCTCTGCTTCTCCGACCCAGATTCCAAGGATGTCTTTGAACCCATTTACATCATACCCCAGAGGGTGTCTTCAAACGAAAGAAATGATGGAATTTGGATGTGACAAGAGGGATTGAAAGGAAAAAACCGCAAGAAAGGCTTTGGCATTTCGAGGCTTTCGGACCCTGCTTGCCCCTGTTTATGGGCAAAAAGGCGGTTTTTTTGCGTTTTAAAACAGACTCTAAGGCCACGTATACAGCGCGGATTTTTGTTTCCATATCTTTTCGTATGTTTTCAAATAGGCCGTCCGCAAAGAGGAATGTATAAAACTTCTTAAGAGGGCGGTTCTGCCATTCATTAGCCGTTTCGATCGCCTGATCGGTTATATTCGAGATCGTCTCATGGAATATCAAATCCATAGACAGCCCTGATCGTATTTGCTATATCATGGCTTATTTCCCTCCCATACATAAACAATACTTTATCTTCAATTCCACTGACATCCTCTGAACGCTTGGGAATAAGCCGCAGGTCAAATGACCCATCCCTGTTACGGGGCGAGTCGATTTCGGCTTCCCCCATGGAGGTTTTGATGCTCTTGCGGGTATAGCCATTTCTGCGGTTAGCAGTTTCTTTGTAACCGTAATCATTTGTCTCATAACCAAGGCGGCCGCTCATTTCCCCCTGAAGCATTGCTTCAAACATGGGGCCAAAGATATCCCTTCATGCGTCCTGCATATCCTCTGCGGATTTAGGCTGGTACTGTTCAAAGATTGCCTGTGCGGTAGCCTTTCTGGCCTCGCTGCTTTTGTTTTTACGCGGTAGTATGTTACTCATAATTCTCTCTATTCCTTTTTTAGTATACCGCACTTTATGATAAAAATAAAGTGCGTAAGTTTTGTTACTGGTAACTTACACACTTTATATTACACTCCCTATCGGGACAGCTCAAGCCGGTTTCACAGAGCTGGGAGGATCCGAAAGGTCACAGCCCCCTAGGCGGCCGGAGGAGTTTTTTCTTCCCCCATTCTTTTGCCGTGGGGCAAAAGAATGGGGCCTAGAGGCGGAGGCGCAGCCTGCGCCGGGACGCCAGGCGCCGTTAGATACGGTTATGGAGTATCCATATAAGGACGCCTGGCGCGAAACCTCCGTCCTGGAAAAATAAAATAAGCATAGATTTTTGCGAAGGGCGCTAGAGTCTGTTTGAAAACCGGAGAAAAGCCGAATTTTTGAACAGAAATAAGGGAAAGCAAGGAGGAAACCGCAAGAAATACTTTCGCCTGATCTGGATTTCGGACCCTGCCAGCGCCTGTTAATGAGCACAAAGACGGTTTTTCGGCGTTTTATAAACAGGCCTTAAGCCTTACGGGCCAGGATTTTACAAATCTCCATCACATCGCCTATGGTGAAGGCCCCGTCGCCATCCAGGTTGCCGCGGGCCATCTCATCGTCTGTGGGCTTGACGCCCGCCGATTGACGGGCTAAAACCTTACAGGCCTCCATCACGTCCCGGATGGTGACCTCGCCGTCCTTATCCAGGTCGCCGTCCGGTATACGCGTTTGAGGGACGCCCGGAACGGTAATAAGCAGCGTGCGCTCGGCCGACTGATTATCCTTTGTAACCATTAGGGTAACGGCAACCTGTGTGTCTTCTTCCGCCGGCGTTATCTTGCCGTCATTCGAAATAATGTCAGGACAATCGGTCTCTTTCATTTTTATTGCAAATCCCTTGGGAACCGCTGGAATTTTAAGCGCCGTATCCGCCTTGGCCGGCTGCTTTAATACAAGACTTTCAGCTATATTCGAAACCGTGAATATTTCGCTTTCTACCAAAAATCCGTCGACGTCGACATATGTGCCGCTTGCGGCCGGATTTTTTTCTCCCGTGACCATCACCTTTAAGGTATGCTTGCCCGGCGTCAGGCCGTCTATGTTAAATACCTCCTGCTGGCGCAGAATTCCGGTGGAATAGAGGTCTACCTTGTCTACGCTTTCACCGTCGATGAAAATTTCAGCGATACCGCGGTTGCTTTCCTTGCTTGCAATCAGGGTAATTCCGACGCCGTTAAAGGCGACTTCGGCCGCAGCTCCGACCGCGTTACTATAGCTGAAGGTACCCTGATATGCGCCGGAAATTTTACCGTAAACCCAGCCGTCGCCAGTAAAAGCCACATTGCTGTCACGTTCGTCATATTTATCGGTTTTTAGGTTTGTAAAGTCGTTGCCGACCTCAAATACGTCGATATCGATATAGCTGCCGGCGCTCAGTTCATTTTTCTCTCCAGTGACCACCGCCTTTATGGTATGCTCGCCGTAGGGCAGTTCTCCGGAAGAGAAAATCATCTGCTGCCGTCGGGCTCCGGGGATGTACAAATCGAATTTGCCCATAGACTCGCCGTCAAGGAACACCTCGACAATGCCGCGGTTAAATTCTTTACTGGCGATGTAGGATACGCTTTTGCCGGTAAAGGTAAATTCGGCCGCGTCCCCGACCGTGTCGTTATAGCTGAAGGTTCCGGCGAAAGTGCCTTCCAGCGTGCCAAACTTCCAGCCGTCGCCGGTATATTTTACCGCCGGGTTTTGATCGTCGGTCGTATCCAGCGTTACCATAGGGCCGCTGCCCTCGCCCTCGCCAAAGAATATGCCGCTCAGGGTAACGTTTACGCCGCATACCTGGTTGATACGGAAGCGCACCGACTTATTGTACTTGTATATCAGATAAACTCCGTCACTGAAATCCGACAGCACCTTTACGGGCGCTATCTGATTGAGGGTTTCGCCGTCGAACATTTCGACCGCAAGCTCTCTTCCGCCTTGGTCCCAATCGACAAAGTAAAGCGCAACCGTGTACTCTTTTTCCTGATTCAAATCAATATCCACAGTAAAAGTCTGATAGTTGGACCTGTAATTGTCGGTCCGATAGGCTCCGAGCTTTCTGCTGCCGATGTTAAAGCAGTTGGAGGCCATCGCACGCGCATCGTCGGTATCGTTTGCAAAGGTTGCCGACTTCGCCTTTGTATAACTCACGCGATTTACATAATCTGGAAGCGCGCGCAAATCCTCGCCGCCGCCGTAGTAATTGCAGAGCACATAGCCGTCGGCGCCCCAGACGCCGCCCCAGTTTCCCTTGGTGGAGTCGTCGCGGCCGACAAACTCGGCCGGATACTCATATTCCGGCTGGATGTATTCGGGAGTTTCGCCCTCGTAAACCGCGGTAAAGGTATACTTTCCGGCCGGCAGGTTTTCGATATATCCGAAATCCTCATCCTCGCTGTCAAAGCGGATTATTTTGCCGTTCATTTTGATTTCGATGATTTTCCGCTCGGTTTTGGGAATCCCTATCTTAGCAGTCGTACCGTCCGGAACGGTTACGCTATGCTCGCCCTTTTCCACATCAAAGGCGGCTTCAATCGTTCCATGGGGCGTCGGCATTTCGCCCGACACCCGGTTTAACTGACGGCCCAGATGTGGAGTTACCGTGAATTCCTTAAACCCTGCCACGGTTGGCTTGATGCCCAGTATCTCCTCGCTCATCCAGTCCAGCACGCCGGCGCTCCACGGGTGGGCAAGGCTGGTATATCCGCCCTGATTATTCGGAACAGGCGCATTGGTTTCAATCCCATCGTTCCAGTCGGGACGGTACATTTCAAACAATGTCGTGCCGCCGTACGCAATCTGGCCGCCCCACAAATCAAGGATAGAGGATATCGCGTCATCGTAATGGCCGGACTCTGCCATAGCCTGCAGAATAAAATACTGGTTAAACGGGGAATAAGACAGCTGGTTAACACGGTCGGTGTAATACAAGTCGGCAAGCTCGCTTTCAGTCGTCTCAGGCAGCACGCCGGCATTTATCGCGTCGGTCGCGGCGTGCATTCCGTAAGCCTTGTACCACGCAGGGTCTTCACGCAGCTCCGCCGTCTTTTCCGCGGCGTATCCGCGGTATTTTGAGGCAAGCTCATTATATCCGAGTTCCTCTAAAACATCGGCGAAATCCTTCCAGGCCTGAATGGACAGCAGCTTGTAGGAATTCTGGTTTTCGGGGATATTGGGATTTTCAAAGCCGGCGCCCAGACGCTCGTCCCAGCCGAAAAATCTCAGCGATGGATTGGTGCCGTACACCTCATACGCGTGATCCAGACGTCCGGCCGCCTGGGACAGCAGGCCCTCAACTCCGGATTTGTCACCGGTATGCTCGTAATAATCTATAAGGCTGAAAATCCAATACATCTCATAGCTTTCGATATTGTTGCGGTGCTCCGCCGTGTGGTGCAGATTTTTCAGCACAAAATCATAGTTGGCGAAAGCGCACATAGCCGCCCCCTGCGCGGGGTAAGCGTCACCGGTCCAGGAATAGCGGTCGCCGCGGTATAAAAGAATGGCGCCGAAATAATCCTTTGTCAAAGCCGCCTTGACGGTGTAGGCCGCCGTGTACCAAATCTTGTTGAGCATCTCGTTGTCGGAATCAAAGCTGCCATTATAATTGACCGGTTTGGTCTGGCAGACCAGACGCACACCGGTGATATGGAATGGCTTTTCAAATTGGGTTATGTTAATAAACCCGAAACGCACGCCCTCATACATCTCGGCGTCAAGCTTAAGCTCCAGCCGATAGGTGTCGCCATACTTAATCGGCGTTTTAGTCTTAGGTCCCCGGTTGTTAATGGCCGGCTGATTGTATTCACTGACACCCAGCGTTAACCCGCCGGAGAGGTCGGGGCTGTCAATTTCCAGCCAGCCGGCGAATTCCGTACCAAAATCCAGACAGATGCTGCCCTCTCCGTTTACGGTTATATCGGTAACTTCTTCGGTCAGCGACTCGATACCATCGAAATTCTCCGATTTGTCGGCTATCGCCGACACCGGGCGGCGCAGGAATATCTCCATATCGTCATCGGCCTTCGGATCATCCCAGCGGTAGGACACCAGCGGGTCGGGGGACGCCGCTACCTCCTTTCCGCTGAATTCCCCCTTCGACACATACGGGTAGGGTTCGCTTATCGGGGAAGTTCCCCAGATAGCACGATTCATACTATTCACTCCTAACTGTGCCCCCCCGCCGCTGCCGCCGGAATAGTTGCCGACATAAGCATAAACAGGTTCAGCATGATTGCCACAAGTCTTTTCATACCGTTCATACTCCCTTTACATTGAATGTTTTGCCGCCGACAGCGACCAGTAATCTATGTATATTTTATACGAAATCAATAAATAATGCATGGGTCTTTTCTTCCCATACTTTAGGGCAATCCTGTACAAATCATGCGTACACAGGGAAATTATTGTAAAATCGCCGCCGGACAGCAAGCCGGTTTTTAGAGCGTGTTCACATAAGCTGTGTATGCAGATTTTCGAGGAAATTTTGTTGGATTTCAGTCTAAAATTTGCAGGCATACTGGCGTATGACAAAAATTTCAGACGCAAAAGCCGGCAAATTTACCGAAAAAATGCGTGCCCCCGCTTTGTGTGAACACGCTCTAAAATTCTGGAAAGAATAAAACTGGTAAGAGGCGTAAAATTCCTCGTTGTCCTTTCGATGGCTGCACGCCGCTTACCCGTTATGTATCGGGGCGAAGGTACGAATCGGTTTGTGATGGCTCTCCAGTTGAGCAGGGGTTTTCACAAACAGAGTCTGACGATTTGTACCCTTAGAATTTAGCCTGTTGGTAAATTCTCCACCATTATCCGTCTGGATGCACGCAATGGCGCAGGGAAATTTCTCCACCGCATGGATGATAAAAGCAGCAGAAAAATAGATTCAATCAATAGCCGCTGCTGTGACACCGTGCCTGTTGGAATATGGCAATTAGGCTTGCCTAAATTACATGGTCTGTGTTATCTTATTCATAGCGAATAGGGTGACGCCCGCCTTTCGGTTTCGTCTGAGCAGTTCTGCCTTAACACAGGTCGCTCCCATTCGCTATTCTTTTTTCCTATTGGGCGCACGTCGCTGTATTCCTATAGTTTTTTCTTTCATTCGATTTTAATTTTGTTGAATATAGCGTTTATTTGCACTATAATCAAAGAAAACAACCATTTATTGGAGAGAAAATTTATATGGGGTATCATGTACTACATGCAAAAGATTACTTAGAAAACGACACCGATATATTTGTCGAAAAAATACGGTATCGGGGAGCAAACGAGCCGCACACGCACGATTTTATTGAAATCACCTATGTCGCTGCCGGCAGCGGAATCCACCGTATCGGCGGCAGTGACGACCCAATCACAGGCGGAGAACTGTTTATTCTGAACGCCCAGGTACCGCATCAGTTTTTATCAACTTCCGGTGATCCGCTGACTGTGTACAACATTATTTTCGAACCGGTCGCCATTGACCGTTCCTTTAAGTGCTGCAGCAATTTTGTGGATGTGGCCTATCGGTATCTTTTTCATTCGCTCTATGACGATAAAAAAGAATATATCGTGCTCAGAAACGTCCATAATTCGTCGACCGAGCGGCTGTTTCACGAGTTGTATGCCGAGTATCAACAAAAGGAAGACGGATATATGCAGGTGATGCGTCTGGATCTGACCAAGCTGCTCATTCTGATTTTCCGGCTTTATAAAGGCGACTCGCACCAGCGTCACAACACATCGATATATAAAAAGCTGATAGTAGAAAACGCCACAAACTATATGAAGGAGCATTGCGCGGAGATTATCACCTGCGAAAAGCTGGCTGAAAACGCTTATGTAAGCTCCGGCTATTTCAGCCGTATTTTCAAGGAGATAAGCGGTATGACGGTGATTCGCGCGCTACAGCTTATCCGTATTGATAAGGCCTGTCAACTGCTGGCGAATACCGAATATTCCGTATCGGAGGTTGCCTGTGCAGTAGGTATTCTGATATAAAACATTTTTATCAGTTATTCGGCAGCATAAAGTCATTAACACCGGGAAAATACCGTTCACTTTACCGAAAACAGCGGGTATGAATCCGAACAGGATAAACAAAGCATTCCGGGCAGCTCTTTTGTCTGCTGTGATAAAACGGCTTGTTGATTAGGGGCAGTTTGAAAAATCGGAATTGCCGTCATA
>JAAVYX010000054.1 GCA_022791355.1 Clostridiales bacterium
AATTGGTACGATTTTTGGGCTTCCCTGCTTTCTGAGTGGCACTACCTCCTGCATTCCTCGCGGGTTTCGCCACTAAAAAACTAACGTCCTCATCCCGCTATCGGCGAATAAGTGAAACGTAAAAAGCTAAAGCTCTTATCCGTGTCGGCGGGAGTGAGCTCTTAGACCAAGTTACTGTTACATCCCGCCGACTTCCTGAGAGGCTACCAAGTTCCTGACCAAAAATAGGGACGATTTTTGGGCTTCCCAGCTTCCTGAGAGGCACGACTTGTTGCATTTCTCGCGGGCCACGTTGCCAGCGGGGGTCACGGGGGTGGCCAACCCCCATGAGCGCTTTTCTCCCCCATCTTTTGTCGCTTAACAAAAGATGGGGTCGCGCCTCGCGATCAAGTATTGGAGTAATAACTAAAGTATATCTGGCGCGAAACCTCCCTCCTGTCAAAAAAACAAAAAAGGAAATCACAAAGATTATACCACAAAAAAGAATCATGAAAAAGAAAAACCATATTCGCTCTTGCCATTCATCTATATCATGATATAATAAAATTATCGACTATAATCCTTCTGATTTCAGCGATTTTAACATAAGGATATAAAACGACTAATTTCAATCGAAAGGGGTTTTGCATGATGAAACGCAGCGCGGGAGTTTTCCTCAACATATCCTCCCTGCCCTCTCTCTACGGCATAGGCGACTTCGGCCAGGGCGGCCGTGACCTTGTGGACCTTCTGTCCGACATGGGGATGGGCTGGTGGCAGATTCTGCCCCTCTGTCCGGTGGGCGGCGGCAACTCGCCCTATTCCAGCGACAGCGCCTTCGCCATCAACCCGCTCTACGTCGACCCTGACGACCTGGTGGAGCGGGGGCTCGTCACCCGGGAGGAGGCCGATCAGGCGGTCTATCCCGGGGAAGACTACAGCGTGGATTACCCCTTTGCCCAGATGGCAAAGGAAGCCCTTCTGCGAAAGGCATACGGCCGGGCGGTGGTGATGGATTACAAGGAGAAGGTAGAGGAATACCTGCTGGCCAACGCCGCCTGGCTGCCCGGCTACATGGCCTATCGGGCGGCCAAAACCGCCAACGACGGCGCGCCCTGCTACGAATGGAGCAAGCAGGGCGATCCGGCCGAGGCCCGTTTCCACGCCTTCTGCCAGTACATCCTGGACGCTCAGTGGCAGTCCCTAAAGGCCTACGCCAATCAAAAGGGGATCTCCATCCTGGGGGATATACCCATCTACGTCTCCCACGACTCAGCCGATTTTTACAGTCATCAGGAGCTCTTCCTCACCGGCCCGGACGGCCGGCTGCTCAAGGTCGCCGGGGTCCCGCCCGACTACTTTTCGGCCGACGGCCAGCTCTGGGGCAATCCCCTGTACGACTGGGACAAGATGGCCGCCGACGGCTATCGCTGGTGGCTGGACCGCATCGGCCGCAGCCTGACTCTTTACGACGCGGTGCGCATCGACCATTTCCGGGGCTTCTATCAGTACTGGGCGGTGCCCGCCGGGGCTGAAACCGCCAAAGAGGGCGCTTGGGAGGACGGGCCGGGCATGGCCCTCTTTCAGGCGGTGGAAAAGGAATTTGACCATCCGAACATTATTGCCGAGGACCTGGGCAGCTTGGACGAGGGGGTTATCGCCTTCTTAAAGGAAACCGGCTATCTGGGTATGAAGGTGCTCCAGTTCGGCTTCAACAGCCCGGACAGCGACTATATTCCCTATAAATACACCGCCCAGCACGTAGCCTACACCGGCACACACGACAACGATACCATGCTGGGCTGGCTGTGGACGGTTCCCATGGAGGAAAAACGGCGGCTGTTGGATTACTGCCGCTTCGAGGGGGACGACTGGGGCGAGGGCGGCCCGAACAGCCGGGTTATCCACGCCATCATCGCCGCCCTGTGGGCGACGGCGGCGGCCATCACCATCCTGCCGGTTCAAGATCTGTGCGGCTTCGGGGGCGATACCCGTATGAACACCCCCGGCCTGGCCGAGGGCAACTGGCGCTTTCGTCTGACCCGGGAGGCTCTCTCCCAAGTCGACCGGGACTTCTTCCGGCAGCTGGGCCAAATCTACGGACGGACCTCGTCCTTATAACCAAACGGGCCGTTTCAGCCGTCAGGCCGGGGCGGCCCGTTTTTCGATTGCTGGTCATATCCCTCTGCTTTTATATGGATTGTTTTTAGGTATTATTTAAGCTAAATGGGATTTTTTATAATCCTATTTAAAAATTTTAATTTCTTATTTCCTTTGTGTTTCCGCATTTTTGGAAAAAACAGCCGCATAAAACCAGGCGTATTTTTGTCCAGCTTTTATCCGGGGCCAGCCTAGCTAAATTTAGGGATTTGTTGTACACTATATACAGAATATCCGGCGCATGAGCAAGCGGAATAGACGATTTGCCTGTGCCGGAAACCGGGTCGCGCCCTAAAACAGAGCAAAAGCCGAATGCTTGTGCAAAAGGCGGGTCATTGCAAAGGGAAAATACAAGCGAGGCCGCCCTATTGCCAGGATTTGCGCCCAGAAAGGGGCTTTCTGGACAACGATTTTTGCGAATTTGGGAGTAAGACCGAAAAGTGAAGGAGTGAAGCGTATGAAAAGAATGGTCAGCCTGCTGCTGTCCGCCGCCCTTCTGACGGGGGCGGGACTCTCCGCCGCGGCGACGGCCGCGCCGGCCGCCGCCTATACCGTCAAAGCGGCCCAGGGGGTCGTTTCGGAGGAAATCGGCGACGTGCGGGTACAGGTCCTCTCCCCAACGCTGGTGCGTATTGAGGAGAAGGGGCCCAAGGGCTTCGAGGACCGGAACACCTTCCACGTCTCCAACCGGTCCGACTGGCTGGGAGACACGGTTACCCGCTCCACCGAGGACGGACAGGTGGTCCTCACCACCTCGGCCTGTAAGGTCTACCTGCCCCAGCGGGCCAAGGATATGACCGAGGTCCGCATCACCGACCTCGACGGAAAACGGCTGTGGGACTACACGAAAATCCAGACCAACAAGGTCGGCCTGCCCGATCTGACCCAGTATGCGGCGGCCTGGGCCATTGCCGACACCCCGCGGGTGGTCCCCTCCGACTGGGGCTTTGCCGCGCCCCCCGCCGGTAACCGGGACAATCCCGATACCAACGGCTGGGATTTCTCCAACGACGCGGCCGACTACTACGTCTTCCTGCCGGCCGGCGACCATAAGCAGCTGCGCAAGGATTTCGTAAGCCTCACCGGTCGCACCGAGATGCTCTCCTTAAGCGCCCTGGGCGCTTGGGACAGCCGGTATTACGCCTACACCGAGGAAACCGCCCTCCGGCAGATCGAGGATTTTCACAGCCGGGATATCCCGCTGGACAACATGGTCATCGATACCGACTGGCGGGACGCTTCAAACGGCACCGGATACGATATCAACACCAAGCTCTTCCCCAATATGGAGAGCTTTTTGGAAAAGGCCCACAGAAAAAATGTCAACGTCATTTTCAACGACCATCCCGAGCCCACCAAAACCGGCGAGGCGCAGAACAACGCCCTGCATCCCACCGAAGTATCCTTCCGGCAGGAAAAGCTGACCGGCTTGCTGAACATAGGGCTGGACGGCTGGTGGTACGACCGGAACTGGTGGACCACCATCAAGCCGGCGGACGGCTTCACCCACGAGGTCATGGGCATGGCCACCTATGCCGCCGCCCAGAAGACGGTCTATCCCGACCGGCGGCTCTACATGATGTCCAATGTGGACGGTATCCATAACGGCACCCGGACCGGCGCTTCCAATCTTGCCGCCCACCGCTACGGCGTACAGTGGACCGGCGATACCAGCGGCGGCCAGGAAACCATCTGGCAGGAGGTGGCCAACGCCGTCGAGATGGGAGCCGACAGCGCCCTGCCCTATGTGAGCACCGACCTTGGCACCCATCAGACCTATGACGCCTCCATGACCAATGCCGAATATCTGCGCTGGATGCAGTTCGGGGCCCTCTCTCCCATCTTCCGGCCTCACGTCATGAACGTCACCGATTATAATAACGGCCGTATGCCTTGGCTGCGGGGGGATGAGGTCACCGATATCTACCGGGATTATCTGAACCTGCGCTACCGGCTGCTGCCGGTCTTCTACCAGCTCTCCCACGAGAACTACGAAACCGGTATGCCCCTGCTGCGCGGCATGGCTTTCGATTCTCCCGAGTACGCCGGGGCTGACGTATCCGACCAGTACATGCTGGGCGAGGACATTCTGGTGGCCCCCGTCGTCGACGGCGCGGGCAATGCAACCGTTCCCGCCTCCTGGTTTGGGGAGGGGCTGACGGCCGAGTACTACGGCAACAAGAACCTGAGTGGCGCCCCCGTCCTCACCCGCACCGAGGCCAATATCGATTCCGACTGGGGCGACGGCAGCCCCGACGGTTCTGTTCCGGCCGACGGCTTCAGCATCCGCTACACCGGCAAAATCACCATCGGCAGCGAGCTGGCTTCCAAGCTCAGCCTGCTTTGCGACGACGGCTGCCGTCTGTGGATCGACGGCGAGCTGGTCATCGACGCCTGGAAGCCCCAGGATTCGGTCCGGCTGATGACCGACAAGTCCTTCGCCGCCGGCTCCACCCACGACTTCAAGCTGGAATACTATGAGGACAGCGGCAAGGCCAAGTGCCGTCTGACCTTCATGGTCGACACTACCCGCAGCGCCCGGCGCAGCGTCTGGATCCCCGAGGGTGAGTGGATCGATACCCTCACCGGCCAAACGGTTTACGGGCCCAAGACCGTCCAGGCGGCCTGCGAGCTGGACGAGTATCCCATCTACATCAAAAAGGGCGCGGTCATCCCCCTGGCCGACGAGACCCTCACCGTGCGGGACAGCGACTGGAGCCATCTGACCCTGGACGTCTATCCCTCCACCCGTCAGAGCGACGAGACCCAGCTCTACGAGGACGATACCGAATCCACACAGTACGAATCCGGCCGGTACCGCACCACCCGGCTTACCTCTTCCTTTGATTCCAAGACCCAGGAGGCTGTGGTGGAAATCGGCGCGGCCCAGGGCGGCTTTGACGGCCCCCTGGCCTTCGACGGCCGGAATTGGACCCTGCGGGTCCACCAGCCCGCGGGCTGGGGTCCCCTCCAGAAGGCCACGGTGGACGGTAAGACGGTCGCTTTTGAGACCGTCGCCGCCGACCCGGACGCCATGCCCCTGCTGACCGAGGGCGGTTCCAGGGACGGCGCGGTGTACACCCTGCAATTCTCCTCCAAGGTGACCGACGCAAAAACCGTCCGACTGACCTTCCAGAATCCAGCCGACCCGGCCGTCCCCGCCGGCAGCTACGATGCCCCCAAGTATTACGGTATGCCGGTCCCTGTGGCGGTGGAGCGGGACATTCAGGTGGAAAACTCCGTTCCCGATCAGGTGAACCTCACCGCCGAGGGAACCGCCGACTGGCTCCATACCGGCTACGATAAGAGCCTGACCACCGTCCGTAAGGCGGGCGGCGGCGGCCTTACCTTCCGGGACGTGAGCACCCCCGACCTGATGGTGGATTACAAGGCTCATATGTCCTGGTCGGACGGGGATATCGCCCCCTCCCAAAACGGGACCCAGGTGGGCAGCTACAATAAATCCCGGGGAGACGGCTACGAACTTATTGTAAACGCCGGGCCGGGCGAGCAGACCCTGATTCTCTATCTGGGCGGCTGGCGTTCCACCGCTCTGCTGGAGGTCTTCGACGAGACCGGCGGGGAGGCCCAGCGCTACGAGTGGAAGGACGACAACGGTTCTTTCTACCGCCGGGTGACCATCAAGCTGTCGGCCGACCGACCCAGTCCCCTGCATATCCGCTATACCTTGGTGGACGGGGAAAACAACGTCTTTGTAGCGGCCGCCCTCAGCGGCGACCCAGGCCAGACCGGCAACGCCCTGTATGTAAATCCCGGCGACTATTCCTCCGGAACCTGGACCGATAAAACGGTGAAAATCGGCCTGGGAGCCGGACGGCCGGAGCTGGTGGACAAATACCAGGTTAAGGTAAACGACGGGGATTGGACCGACCTGCCCGGCCAGGAATACCGGGTGGAGGAGGACGGACAGTTCCAGCTCTCCTTCCGCCTTGTGGATACCGACGGCCAGGCCAGCGAGCCCCAGTCCCTCTCGGTAAAGAAGAACGGCGCGGCGCCGCAGATCTCCCTAACTACGGTTAAGGGGGAAGACGGCAGCTTTACCCTAACCCCCGCCTTGGCCGGTTCTCTGTCCGGCGCCACCCTCTACTGCTCCATAGACGGCGGCTTTTGGCAGCCCCTAGCCGACGCGTCCGTCACCCTGCCGGCCGACTGCGCCTCGATCTACCGATTCAAGGCCGTCAGCGACACCGGCGTAGAGAGTACGGTTCTGGCCTTCAGTGGCGAGGAAAGCGCCCCGCCAAAGCCCGACGTCCTCCCTGGCGATATGGACGGCAATGGAGAAGTAACCATCCAGGATGTGATGGAGGCCTGTAAGGTGCTGGCCCGTCAGTCGGCCGGCAAGGCTCCCACCGAGGACGAGATGGCCCGGGGCAACCTGGACGGCGACGACAAATTCAGTATCGGCGACGTTATGGAGATCTGTAAAATTTTAGCCCGGAAGGCCTAATACGCCCGCTCTTTATCACCACATTGCAAAACTCAGTCTGCGTTTGTGTGAACCGAATCAGAAAAAACCGGCCTTACTACAGGCTATACAGAAAGCCGCAAACGGGATACGGACGAAAATCCCCTACCGCAGGAAAACGCCTGCGGTAGGGGACAATTTTATGGAAGGTAAAATATTGATAAGGGATAATACGTTCAGCGGCGGCCCAAATTAAGGTTAGCGGGAACGCTAGCAGCGTTTTCAAATTTGGCGGGCCGCGGCTAACCGCTCTGCCAACCATCTGGAAGCCGTCTGTCGAGCGGCTGCGACCTTGCAAATCCCCAATTAGGCCCGCCGCTTGGTCCTTGGGTATTTTACGAGCGATAAACTACCGCATGTCAGGCGTATGAGACGGCCGCTGGTTAGAGCCTGCCAGTAAGCCATCCTAAAGGACGGCCGCCAGGAATCGCCCGCATGGCCGGTCTGCGCTCGGCTGCCTGCGAACACGGTCCCTATAAGACGTATTAGCCCCCAAGGCCGGCGGTCATATCGTCGGTCTTGAGGGCTCTTTTTCCTCACGGTAGACGATATCCAAAATCTATACCGCTCCTTCTACTCTTTTACTTTGCCGTGCCATTATCCGCAAGTCATCCGTCTTTCAATAAGGTCAAAAGACCTGCTGTCCTGGCGTATAAATCGCTGCGGCAGGCCATAAAAAGAGCCGAAGGAACCCCTTGGATTCCTTCGGCTTTGTGGAGATCAGGAACGCTATTCCGCCGCCTTTTCCGGTATCTCGGATGTGCAGTGGGGACAACGGGACGCTTCTATATCGATTTCGGATTTACAGAAGGGGCAAACCTTGGTTTTGGGCGCCGCAGGCTTTTCTTCTTTTTTACGGAAATGCAGCCTGTTGATGGCTTTTACGATAAAAAATAGGGCCAGGGCTACCAGCAGGAAGTTGATAACCGCCGAAATAAAAGCGCCATATGCAAATACGGCGGGGTTCTTGCCGTTTCCGATGGTGACCGAAAGGCTGGAAAAATCCATACCGCCGGTCAGCAGTCCCAGCAGAGGATTGAGAATGTCCTTGACCAGGGAATTCACAATAGAGGTAAACGCGCTGCCGATGATTACGCCTACCGCCATGTCCATCACATTGCCGCGAGAAATAAAGGCCTTAAACTCTTTTATGATTTTCATACTGACGGCCTCCTCAAAAATGCATCAAAGCTTATCCGGTATTATTTTTACATGTATCGGCTGGGAAGTTAAGAGCGGTTGGCCTTCTTCATGGGACTTTTATCACCAAGCGGGCCTGCGGCCGTTCGAACGCAGGCGAACCGGCCGCCGCGACGTTTGTTTGTCCGCGTGCTCTGTGAACTGGAAAATTTTACATATCAATCCGCATCCCAATTGTACTCTAAAATCTCACCGGTCACTGCATGGATTTCATACTCGTATTCGATTCCGTTTTTATAAAACCCAATTTCATAGAGAACTGAACCGTCGTCGTGCTCCAGCTCGATTTTAGAGAACGCAACAGCGGGCAGGGAAAAACCCGCATGGCCGGCGGCAATAGCTTTTGCCTGGTCGATACCGATATAAGCGCCGCTGCTTCCTGCTCCCGCTCCGGGGCCCATGGATTTTGCGCTTTTGCCGTAAACGCCGCCGGTCTGGGCG
>JAAVYX010000055.1 GCA_022791355.1 Clostridiales bacterium
CGTCCCGCAGTTTCCTGCGGTTTGCTAAGTAATCAGCAGCCGGGCGTGCATGGCGCGCCGTTTTCCGAAAGCCGGTCTTACAAGTACATTACCTATACAGGATTCATTATACCATCACCAACTGCGTTGGTGATGGCTTTTTGGTACAAAAAAGCGGCTTCGCATAAACGGACGCTTTAGCCCCCTGGCTTTGCGTCCCATGATTTCCCATGGTTTGCTCTTCATAATTAGCGGTCAGGCTGGCATAGCCGCTTCTTCCCTTCCTGCGCCCCGCCCGCTTGCGCGAACCGTTCGCCGAAATTGAAGCCGGCCTTAGCCCCTTTGACTTTGCGTCCCGCGGTTTCCCGCGGTTTGCCAACAGATTTTGCCGCATCGTCCATCGCGCCGGATTTTGGTATCCGGCCGCTTAGGCCCTACCGCACCCGATGCGTGGAACAGCAGGGCGGATTCCAAGGCGGACCCGCCGCCGCGGCTTCCTGCGTCATTGCTGGACTCCCTCCCTTCACCCTTCATCTAGGTCCATACGCTCTGCAAAAGAGGCGAAACGTACAAAAAACAATTGCCGCGGCAGCTATGTAAGCGCGCCGACATAGTCCACCGCCTAAATAGTGATCGCACAACTGTTTTATACGTTTACTATACTCTATTATAATGGAAAAATCAAGAGGTTTGCCACAGCGCAGACGGATAAATTTTCCAAAATTGGCCGTCCGCCGCCGCACGGATTGGACCTGCAAAATCCATTTATAATTTTTTTAACGAAACAATTGCAATTTGCCATAAGCTACGATAAAATATTATATATTTATATATTGATTCTTAGAATCCGGGATTTCATCGCTGCGGGGAAAGGAGGAAACCTATGCGCAAGCAGATCGGCAAAACGTTGGGACTGCTATTGGCATGCGCTTGCCTGTTCAGCGCCTGTAAAGGTACTGGTGGAGAGGAGCAGCCTCCCGTCTTCTCGTCGGCTTCTCTCAGCGGGGAGAGCGAAAGCGCCGCCGGTTCGGCTCCTTCCCAGTCCGGAGCGGAAGGTTCGGAAAGCGCGCCGCCGCAAAGCGGAGACGACGCGTCGGACAATTCGGCCGGAGGATCGGCGTCCCAGGGCGGGCCGACGCCGGCCCAGTCGTCGGGCGCGCAGGCCTCAACGCCCGCGCAGGCCTCTTCCAAACCGTCCCAGGGCGGGAACGCCGCAACCGTTAAGCCCGGCCCGATCAAGGTGAAAACCCCGTCGGCCTCCGGGACGGAGGTATACGAGGGTAACGGGGCCGTTATAGACGCCAGCCATATGTCCGAGGGCTATATCATGGTCAAGTGCGAAAGTACGGCTCCCCGGTTAAAGCTACAGGTCAAATTCGGGGACTATACATACAATTATGATTTAAATAAAGAGGGACGCTACGAGGTCTTCCCCTTACAGGGCGGCAGCGCCTCCTACACGGTGCGCGTGATGGAAAATGTGGCCGGCACCAAGTACCAGCAGCTCTATTCCGCGACCTTAAACCCCCAAATTTCCAACGCCCACTCGCCCTTTTTGTATCCTAACCAGTTTGTAAATTTTTCCGCCTCCTCCAAGGCGGTCAAAAAATCCTACGAACTGTGCGCCGGCGCTTCCACGGATTTACAAAAGGTGGAGGCCGTTTACAGCTATATCACCGAAAACATTACCTATGATTCGGGCAAGGCGGAACAGGCCCAGGCGGGTCAGCTTTCGGGCTATCTGCCGAATGTGGACAGCACCCTCAGCAGCGGCCAGGGCATCTGCTTTGACTACGCCGCGCTGATGGCGGCCATGCTGCGGGCCCAGAACATCCCCACCAAGCTGGTCATCGGAACGGTGTCGCCCGGGAATATCAGCCACGCCTGGAATTTGGTCTACACCAAGGAAAAGGGTTGGATCGCCTACAAAATTGAGTTTACGGGCGGCGGCTGGAAGCTGATGGATTCCACCTTCGGCGCGTCCCAGGGGCAGAATATCGAGGCGTATATCGGAAACGGCGGCAACTATACCCAGCTACGCGTTTATTAAGATTTTACAAGGGTTGGAGCATCCGGATTTCATCCTGAACATCGAAGGGACGGTCATACGTATGAAGCAGAAAAAGCAAGGCTTACCACGTCGGATTCCCGCTAAGGAAACCGCCATATTCTGCGCGCAGACGGCGCTGCTGTTAAAAGCGGGCGTGCCGTTGCACGAAGGTCTGGACACCTTGACGGATCAGGGGACGGCAACGGGCCGCGGCCTGATCCAGCAGATTGCGGACGCTGTGGCTACCACAGGCTCCCTGTACGAGGCCGTTCAGGGAGCGGGGGTCTTTCCCGCCTACATGGTGCAGATGATCCGTATCGGCGAAAAGGTGGGCAAGCTGGAGGAAGTGCTGGGCGCCCTGAGCCAGTATTACGAGCGGGAGGATAAGCTGCGCAGCGCGGTGCGCAGCGCGGTGCTCTATCCGCTGATTCTCGTAATTATGATGGCGGCCGTAATCGCCGTTTTGGTGGCGGCCGTGCTGCCCGTTTTCTCCCAGGTCCTGGAAGGTCTGGGCGCGGAAATCTCCGGCGCGGGCGCGGGGATGCTGTCGGCGGGTACAATGATTGGCCGCTGCTCTTTGGCAGTGGTGGCCCTGCTCCTGGCAGTGATGCTGGCGCTTATCGCCATGTCCCTCACCGCCGGCGGCCGGGAACGACTGGTGCGGTTGAGCGCAAAGCTCCCCTTTCTGCGGGGCGTATACCGCAGCATCGCCTCCGGCCGCTTCGCCTCGGTGATGTCCATGATGCTGGCCAGCGGCTACGGGTTGGACGAGTCGTTGGAGCTGGCGGAAGGGGTCACCTCTGATCCCACAACCATTCAGAAGATTGTCCAGTGCCGGGAAAAGGTCTCCTCCGGCGTGTCCTTTGCCAACGCCCTGTTGGAATTGGAGCTCTTCTCCGGCCTCCACACCCGTCTGATTCAGACGGGCGAGCGGGCGGGCCGCTTGGACGACGTTATGCGGCAGATGGCCGCCCACTATGAGGAGGAGATCGACGACAAGCTGGCCGGGCTGGTGGCGCTGGTGGAGCCCGCTTTGGTGATTTTGCTGTCGGTCATTATCGGCGGGATTCTGCTGTCGGTCATGCTGCCGATGATCAGCATCCTCTCTGCTATCGGCTGACGCCCGGCTTTAAACGCAGCATTCGGCTTAAAACGTCTGGTTGCAAATCAGGCTTTGGAGACCGCCGTCAATTCAACAAGGTCAGGTGATATGTATGCATCTTTATCCGGTAAAGCGCGTTTCGGCGCTCCGCCGCCTTCTGCCGCCGGCGGCCGTCGCCGCGCTGGCCGCGCTGCTGTTTTACGGCTTGGGATGCGTTTCCCGCACCTCCGAACAGGAACAAAAGGCAACCTTAGAGCGGGCGATCCAGAAATCTTTGACAAGCTGCTACGCCGTCGAAGGAGCCTACCCGGCCAGCCTCGCTTATCTGGAGGAGCACTACGGCTTGATGATCGATCATGAGAAATATGAGGTGGATTATCAGACCATCGGAACCAACATCCGTCCGTCGGTGCTGGTGGTCCGTCTGGGAGAATCGCCCGACGAGGGGGGACAGGACGGCATATGAAAAGAAAATATTCTATGGACGCGCTTTTCGCGCTGATCCTGTACGGTATGTTTACGCTGGTCTCCCTGCTGCTGGTCCTCATCGGCGCGCAGATTTACCGGGGCATCGTCCAGCGAACGGAAGACCGCAGCAATGTGCGGGCCTCCCTGTCCTATGTGGCCAATAAGGTCCGCTCCTCTCCTGAGGCCAGCCTGGAAAACCGGGAGGGAACGGCCGTTCTGGTGCTTTCCGAACAACAGGAGGGGCAAAGGATAGAAACGCTGATTTATTGTTATGAAGGCAAGCTGCGGGAGCTGTACCAGTTGGAAGGAAAGGCCTTTATTCCCGAAAACGGCGAGGAACTGGCTGCGGTTTCCGGTTTTTCCATTGCGCAGCCGGCGGAGGATCTTCTGATGGTAACGTCAAAGGACGCCGGCGGCCGGGAGCACACCTTGCATATTCAAAAGCGAGCCGGTTAACGAGCTCGTTTCAAAGGCCGTATGATCTTTAGGACGCAGCGGCGGCCGGGTTCGGCACGTTTATGACCAACGCCCGTGGCCGCTTGCCGTTGGTCAACGCCTTTGGCCAACGCTTTCAACCGTTTGATAACAAACAGTCCGGCAATTCCGGCGTCGGCCGGGAGTCCAAAAGAAAGCTGGTGACGATCATGAAGAGACACAGTTCCGCCGTATTCCTCATGGAGCTGACCCTGGTGATCCTCTTTTTTTCCCTTTCCGCGGTGGTGACCCTGCGCCTTTTTGTCACAGCCCACCAGCAGGAACAGCAAAGCGCCCTGCGCAGCGACGCGCTGGAGTTGGCGGAAGACGCCGCCGAACAGTTCCACGCCCAGGGAGCCGCCTTTTTTGATTCAGCCGACGGCTGGAGCAGTACCCCGCTGGAGCAGGGCGGTACGGTTTATAGCTGGGACGGCAGCGATTTATTGCTGGAGGTTTTCCTCCAGCAGGAGGATACCGGCGCCGGCGCGCTGGAATCCGGCGAGGTGCGCATAACCGGCTCTGAAAAATCCGTCAGCCGCGGTCAGGTGCTGTGCAGCCTGCCGGTGGGACGGTATATTCCCAAAGAAGCGGGCGGAATTTAAATTTTTGCGCCTGGCCCCCAGCAAGCGCGGCAAGTTCCAAAGTGGTTCGCGGCCGTATGAAAAATACACGGAAAGGAAAGATACCGGGCGGAAAAAGCTGTTTTTCCATAGCTTTTTGTGCGAACTGGGTATCGCATAGCGATCATGATGAAGCAAAAACGGTTTGGGTTTATGGGCGCTTCCTCGGTGCTGATGATTTTTATTGTCCTCTGCCTGACGGCTTTCGGCGTTTTATCCCTGGTTTCCGCCCGCGCCGACCTGCGGCTGACGGATAAGACGGCGGACGCCGCTCAGGAGTACCACAGCGCGGATGCGCGTACCGACCAGCTTTTAAGCCTAATCGACCAAAAGCTGGCCGCCGCGCGCGACGACGCTTCCCGCCTGCCGGCGGCGGAGGCCCCCGCCGGATATACGGCGCTGCTGTCGGCTTCCCTGTCCGGGCTGGAGGGGGTTCGACTGGAGGACGGCAGGATTTTTCTGACCGTTTCTATGACGGACGGACGGGAAATCCGCACCGAGCTGGAACTTTTGCCGTTAGAAGAACAAGAACGCTACCGGGTCGTCTCCCGCCAGCTATATGCGGCTCCGGGCGGGGATGGGCAGGACGACGGCTTGAATGTCTGGCCGGGCTTTTAGAACCGGTATGCATAGACAGACAACGACCGGCCTAAACGAAAAGAAGTTTTCATCCGAGCGGGGAAAACTTTCGCGGGCAGCCTGTCGTATGGCAAAAAACGGTAGACAGCGCAGCCCAAAAATTCCCGCGCGGGCGGCATATATCGTCTATGAATCCTAATTTTAATCCTTCGGCGCCGATACTGTATGGAGAAAGGCATGGTCTATCGATGGAATTGCAGGTGCAGAATATATTACAGGACGCCTTACAGGCCAATGTTTCGGATATCTTGATTGTCCCAGGAGGACCGTTGAGCTATAAGGCCAACGGGCGGGTGATCTCCGCATCGGAAAACAGACTGACCCCCAAAGACACGGAGGAACTGATTCGACAGATTTACGCTTTGGATCATGACCGGGATCTGACCCTGCTCACCCAGACTGGAGACGACGATTTTTCCTTTTCGGTCAGCGGATTGGGACGGTTCCGGTGCTGCGCCTACAAGCAGAGAGGCTCCCTGTCCGCCGTGCTCCGTGTGGTAACCTTTGACCTGCCCTCTGCGGAACAGCTAAATATTCCCCCGGTGGTGCTGGACCTCTGCAACCGTCAGAAGGGGCTGGTTTTGGTCACCGGACCGGCGGGAAGCGGAAAGTCCACTACTCTGGCCTGTATGATCGACCAGATCAATCATACCCGCAGCGGACATATCATCACCCTGGAGGATCCAATCGAGCATCTTTACACCCACGACCGTTGCATTGTCAGTCAGCGGGAAATCACCCATGATACCGGCGATTGCGACACGGCCCTGCGCGCCGCGCTGCGGCAGGCGCCGGATGTGATTCTTCTGGGGGAAATGCGGGATTTTGAAACCATCCGCACGGTGATTACCGCCGCGGAAACCGGGCAGCTGGTTTTGTCCACCCTGCACACGGTAGGCGCCGCCAAAACGGTCGACCGAATTATCGACGCCTTTCCGCCCGCGCAGCAGCAGCAAATTCGGGTTCAGCTCTCCATGGTGCTGCAGGCGGTGGTCTCCCAGCAGCTGATCCCCACTGTAGACGGTAAGCTCACCCCCGCCTTTGAAATTATGGTGGCCACCCCCGCTATCCGCACCATGATCCGCGAATCCAAGGTGTACCAGATGGACAATGTGCTGTATGCTGGCGCGGATCAGGGCATGCGGACCATGGATTCCGATTTGCTCCGTTTATATCAGGCGGGACAGATTTCAAAAGAGCACGCGCTGGCCTACAGCTCTAATCCGGAGACAATGGTAAAAAAATTGTTGTAAGCCGGGCTGATATAGGCAAGCGAGGTTCAAAAGGATGCGATTAATCCTTTTGGAATCTTCGCCGAATTCGGCCAAAAGCGGCTTTTCTCTTTTTTATAGCCGGCAAAGGACGTATAAATCACGCTGGCGGACCGCCAACTCGTTGTTTAAAATACCGCGTTTTTGCGGTATTTTAAATTTGCCGTCTATAAAATAGAGGGCCCACTATATGGACCGACCGCCCTGCAAGCGCAAACCGGTTTTGATTCAGCAATGGGAGAGGATCGATATGTGGAAAGCAAAGCTCTGTCTTGGAACCGACAGAGAATTCGGCGCGTCTATCGAGGAACAGATTCGGCTGTTTCATAAAGTGGGCTTTGAGGGCTTTTTTACCGAGTGGTACCCGGAGGCGGACATAACCGGCTGGAAAAATCTGGCCGGCCAAATCGGGATAGATTATCAGTCCGTCCACGCCCCCTTCGGCCGCGCGGCCGCTCTGTGGGAAAGGAGCTCGGTAGCGGAGGAGGCCTTAGAGGAGCAGCTTCGCTGTCTGCGGGACTGCGCGGACAACGTCGTTCCTATTATGGTCGCCCACGCCATTATCGGCTTCGACCGGCATACTCCCACGAACGAGGGGTTGGAAAATTATAAACGGATTGCCGACGCCGCCGGACGGTTGGGCGTAAAAATCGCGTTGGAGAACACCGAGGGCGAGGAATATCTAGCCGCCCTGTTGGAGGGCTTAAAGGATTACGCCTGCGTGGGCTTCTGCTGGGACGCCGGACATGAGCTGTGCTATAATCATGGGCAGGATATGCTGGCGCTCTACGGGGACCGGCTGTTTTGCACCCATCTCAACGACAACCTGGGCATTCGGGATTACAGCGGCCAAATCACCTGGCGGGACGACCTGCATCTTCTCCCCTTCGACGGCGTGGCCGACTGGGCGAACATCGCGGACCGGCTGAACCGGCATGGCTATACCGATTATCTGACCTTTGAGCTGTGTAAAACCAGCAAGCCGGACCGCCGCGAAAACGATCCTTATGCGGCTATGACGCTGGAGGCCTACGTCACCGAAGCGTACAAGCGGGCCTGCCGCGTGGCCGCGTTAACGGTCCGCGGCTAACTGCGCAGACCGAAAAGCATTCGACCGGGCACGCGCGGTTTTTTCCATGACGATGCAAAGCGCGTCCGATCCAATCTCCCAGCTCCGCCCGACGGTTTACGGATTTAGGCGTTTGCGCAGGAGCCGGCGCGGTTTCTATTCTGCCTTTTCTCCAATTGCGGGGGAAAGGGGCAAATATAGGCATTTGCAAATTTTTTCAAACTGCCCCATAAAAAATACAGGTCAATTTCTGGCGTGTTTGACGCGCAAAACTTCCTTGTGAAACCCTTCTGTTCTTGCTATAATGGCTGTAAAAGCGCGGACGGTCAACATCGTCCGCTCAACAGGGAGGCAATTGATATGAATATCACGGTTTGGAATGAGAACGTTCACGAGCAGAGCATCCCCCGTGTCACCGAAATCTATCCCGGCGGCCTGCACGCGGTTTTGGCCGATATCGTAAAGGACGAGGCCCAGGGCGGCCAGGTTCGCACCGCCACCTTGGATCAGCCCGAATGCGGTCTGACTGAGGAAGTTCTGAAGGACACCGACCTGCTGCTCTGGTGGGGACACTGCGCCCACGGCAGCGTCCCGGACGAGATCGTCGACCGGGTTTATAAGCGGGTGCTGCAAGGCATGGGCCTGATCGTCCTGCATTCGGGCCACGAGTCCAAAATTTTCCAAAAACTGATGGGCACCACCTGCCGTCTGCGCTGGCGGGACGAGACCTACGAGCGCATCCACTGCTGTATGCCGTCTCATCCCATCGCACAGGGTATTCCTGAGCATTTTGAGATCGGCGTAGAGGAATGCTACTCTGAATTTTTCGACGTTCCCGAGCCGGACGAGCTGGTTTTCCTGGGCTGGTTCGACATTGGCGAGGTCTTCCGCGCCGGTTGTACCTGGCGCCGGGGCTACGGCAAAATTTTCTATTTCCAGCCCGGCCATGAAACCAATCAGTCCTTCCATAATCCTTATGTCCAGCAAATCATCCGAAACGCCTGCCGCTGGGCCGCCCCCACGGCCAGCCGTGACGAGCTCTGGTCGGCCCACATCGATCCCACCTTGGAGGACGTCCGAAAGGGCGTCGTTCAGCCAGAGGATAAAAAGTAAAGATTCCTTCTCGCCCGCCGGGTCTTCCCCGGCGGGCGTATTGCTATGGCGACAAGGTTTGCAAGCCTTACGCGGCCGGCCGTAATGATGATTTTTCGTAAAAGTCTAGGTAAGATTTACCGCCGAAAATATCCGTTTATAGGGGCTTTCGCTTTTAGATGAAAGCCCCTTTGACAAATTGTTCTCTTCTTTGCGTATATTTTGTAAGTCTCTCTGTACGCCCTGCGCTGACGGCCTTTGGCCAGCCATCTATCCGGCAGCTCTTACGGAAAATAATAGGGGGCGCTTTAACGTCCGGCAGGTCAGAACGCCTTTAGCTGTTTGCTTAGATAGGCCAAATGAAAATATATAGATTTTCGCTCGGCCCATTGAGGGCTTTGCAAAAATTTTGCTTTGCACGGTAAAGCATAGACTTTCGTTCAGCTCATCGAGGATCTCATAAAAATTTAGCTTTGCAAGACAAATCATACATAATTTTAGCCTTTAAAGACATTCCCTTATTTCCTGTCGCATTTTGCGCTTTACATATAATTCACGATATGATATGATGAAAATATAGAATATTTTGCTTTTAAGCTACCGTCGATTGACAAGGTATAAAACGGTTTTACAGGGATAAAATTGCCGC
>JAAVYX010000056.1 GCA_022791355.1 Clostridiales bacterium
CAAAGGCCATTCGCTTAGATGGGCCGAGCGAAAATCTATACTTTGTCTTGCAAAGTAACATTTTTGTGAGGGGCATTGCGTTCTTCGCAAAAATGTACGCAAAGCCTATAGAATACGCGGTTTTTTGTGGGAATATAATGAGAAATTTTGCACATGAAAGGCTTACAGCCGGGAGGAAACTCCCGGCTTTTTGTCGGTATGTTTATTCTTTTAGGAAAGTCTCGCTTTCCGTTTCTATTAAAGCGGTGAAATCGACAGATCCCGCGTCCGGGCGTTTGGGGATTCGGGCTGATCCCCTTCGGGAAATCCGGCGCAAGGTTTTCCGCATGTACAAATAAACAAGCGACAAAAAAGGCGGCTGAAAGCCGCCGAAAAACAGTTATCGAAATTTTGCCGCCGCGGCGACGGCCAGGCGGTCGCACCGTTCGTTTTCCGGATGCCCGTCATGCCCCTTGACCCAAACCAGCCTTACGGCATGTTCTTCCAAAAGGTTTAACAGCCGCTCCCAGAGGTCGGCGTTAAGGGCCGGCTTCTTGTCCGCCTTGCGCCAGCCGTTTTTCCGCCAGCTTTTGGCCCAACCTTTCGTGATTCCGTCACAAAGATAACGGGAATCGCTGTAGAGGGTTACGTCGCAGGGTTCCTTCAGAATGGCAAGTCCCTCGATGGCGGCGGTCAACTCCATACGATTGTTGGTAGTGGGGTTCTCCCCGCCCGACAGTTCCTTTTCAGCTGCGCCGTAACGGAGGACGGCGCCCCAGCCCCCCGGCCCGGGATTACCTGAGCAAGCGCCGTCGGTGAATAAATCTACATGCTTGCGGGACATAAAAAACCTCCTGTGTCTATACTTTTCGCTCTATACAGACGCCCGCGACCAATCGATTAAAACGGTCACCCGAACCGTCCCGGGAACCTTGGAGCAAAAGCGCCTGTCCGCTAAAGCGGACGGATGGGTAAAAACGGCAGCGCGGTTTCCGTGACCCAAGCTCCCGGCTTGGGTCACGCCGGGCCGCGGCGCACCGGACAGACAAGCGAAAGCTTTCCCAAACTAACATGGCTACAACCTATGCCGCAATTTTCACCATCCACTGTATCAGACTGAACAAACCGAAGAGCGCCGGCTGATGCAAAATATAGATCAACAGGGCGTGACGGCCCACAAAGGACAAGGGACGCAGGCGGGATTTGGCAAAAAAGGCGGGAAATTGCCCCCGCGCCTCCCAGAGCCCCGCGGAGGCCCCGGCGAAGAAGATGAACATCCAGGGAAAAAGGGGAAAATAGTCGGCTGAGAAAAAGCTGTCGGCCACGATGCCGATGGGAAACAGAAACCGGCTGTTCATCACCGCATTGGGCAGGGTTAGCTTCCAAAAGGGAAAGCCGATATACCCGTCTCTTATATGCAGGGTCACGGCAAAGAGCAGGGCGCAGACAAGCAGGCCTATAACCGGGTGGAGCCGGCGCAGCGGCGGATTTACGGCCGCTGCCAGCAGCATACAGACCGCCAACATATGCAGGATGCCGAACCAGATGACCACATCCATCCCCATCAGGGTCAACCCCCAGGTGGCCAGGGTGAGCAGCAGAGCGACGGCGAGGAGCTTAAGTCCCCGGATCAGGTTGGAATGGGTCAGCTGGGAGGCGACGCCCGATATAAAGATGAAAAGACCGGCGAAATAGGGCTCCGCCGGCTGAAAAAAACGCAGCAGCGCATGGCCGGCTTCTAGCCGGAAGATGGACGCTAGGGTGAAAAAGCCGTGGTAGAAGATCATGCAAATCACAGCGAAGCCCCGGATTTCATCCAGCAGGTGATAACGGACTTTCCCGCCGTCGGGCCGCCCCTGTGCGCTGGACAGATTGGAATCGGTCATAGGAATACCTCTCGGTTTTTACGAATAGCTGCGCATACAGCCTACCACTTTGCCTAGAATTACCGGGTTCTCGGGGTAAATAGGTTCGAAATCTGGGTTTTCGGGCATGAGTACTGTCCGCCCGTTCTCAAACAGCAGCCGTTTGACGGTGGCCTCGTCCTCCATCATGGCGATGACGATGTCTCCCTGACGGGACTGGAGGTCCCGATTGGCGACTACAATATCCCCGTCCAGGATGCCGGCGTTCTTCATACTGTAGCCCGAAACCCGCAGGGCGAAAAGCCCGTCTTCCCGATCAGCGGCGGGATAGGGGATGTAATCCTCGATCTGCTCCACGGCTAGAATAGGCAGACCGGCCGTCACCTTTCCCAGCAGAGGAACCTGCGCGGCTGGCGCGGCGCCCTCGATACGAATGGCCCGGGAGGACTTGGGGTCTCTGGAGATATAACCGTATTCCTCCAGGGCGGACAGAATCCCGTGGACGGTAGAAGTGGATTTAATGCCGGTGGCGTTGCAGATTTCCCGCACGGTAGGCGGCAGTCCCCCCGAAAGGGTATCCCGCAGATAGAGCAGAACGGCGGCCTGCTTGGGCGATAGACTGGGCTTGGACATAAGGGTCCCTCCCTTTGTATAGCAGCGTTTGCCCAAGAAATTCAAACGCAAACAAACATTCGTTTTTTTTAGTATAGCACATAGTAGGCTGGTATTGCAACCTTGGATATGGACCAGCTCCAGGGTTTTTCCAAAAAATTGGCCTTGCCTACCCTTTGGAAGACATGCAGGCCATGCTTGGAAGGACGCGGGAGGCCCGGCGGGGGCGTCCGGCAATCGATTTTTTGCAGACATACGATCATTTGTCTCCGTCCCGTACGGTTATGCGGGAAGAGCCTGCGTAAGCTGCGCTGTCCCGGCGGCCGTTAGCGTGTGTTGTAACGCCGGAGAAAAGTCGGATTTTTTGTTCAGATAGGGTTGATTGGAAGGAAACAGCGGGGGCAAACTGGTCTCCCGCGAGGATTTTTGAGTTGAAAAACGACCCTGCCATCTACCGCCAAAGGACCCGTACGGTTTTGCGAGGGTAAAATTGCCGCAAGCCGCGTTGCCGGACGATAGGCAGCCGGGCCCCGGCTATGCGGGCCGTCGGAAAGAATGGCTTACTGACGGCCGCTCTAACGACCGGCTACCTGCGTGGATTTGCCTCCCGTAAAACGCCGTAGGACCCAGCGGCGAGCCAAAATGAGAGCCGGAAGGCCGCGGTTAGCCGCTCGACAGAGCGGCTGGCTTTGGCCCGCCAAATCCGAGAACGCTGCCGGTTTCCTAAATCGCGCCTGTTTTGGACGCTAACGCGGCGTTTTAAAGGGCCGCCGGGCGTATGGCTCTATGGAGGCGGACGGTATCGTATGGCTAGGGAAACCGTGCCGTCCAGGCCGAAAAGAAAAGGGCCGTCGATTGGGCCCGCCGTCCGTTTGCAAGTATGAACTGATAAAAAGCTTTTTAAAATTTTTTGCATAAGGCTTGACGAAAGGACGTAAGCTGTGTATAGTATAAGTGTACTGTTTGAAATAGTACAGAGGATACAGAAAAAGCAAATGATTTGTTAAGAAACTCTTAAGGAGTTGCTTAGAGAATTCTCCAAAACCCGCGTCTGTAAGGGCGTACAATATAAAACGGAAAGCGGGCGGCAGACCCGTGTTGATAGAAAAAGGAGGATGCGGCATGGCCGAGACCCAGATTTTAGTAGTGGACGATGAAAAAGAAATCTGCGATTTAATAGAAATCTATCTGCGCAACGAGGGCTACGACGTTTATAAGGCCAACGACGGAAAAGCGGCGCTGGCCATTCTGGAAAGCCAGGCCATCTCCCTGATCGTACTGGATGTGATGATGCCGGGGATGGATGGAATCGCCTTCTGCAAGGAGGTGCGCAAGACCCGAGATCTGCCCATCATCATGCTTTCGGCCAAAACCCAGGACATGGATAAGATTTTCGGCCTGATGACCGGCGCGGACGATTATATGGTAAAGCCCTTCAATCCTTTGGAGCTGTCCGCCCGAATCAAGTCCCAGCTGCGGCGGTACGGCGGCTTTGAAAAGCCGGCCGGGGAGGAGGAATCGGTGGAGTACAACGGTTTGGTTATCCGGCGGGGCGAGCACCGGGCCACTCTCTACGGCAAGGAGCTCTCCCTGACCCCCACCGAGTTTGAAATTCTCTGGCTGCTGGCCGCCGGCAACGGGCGGGTCTACTCCAGCGAGGAAATTTTTGAGCAGATTTGGGGCGAAAAGTATTTCGATTCCAATAACACCGTAATGGTTCACATCCGCCATCTGCGGGAAAAGCTGGGGGACACCTCCAAAAATCCCGTATACATCAAAACGGTGTGGGGAGTGGGGTATAAAATATGACCGGTAAAGAAAGCGGCGCCGGGCCGGAACAGGAGCGGGATGTTTTCGCCGGCGCAGGCCCGCCGGACGGGGGCCCGTCCTCTAAAGACGGTTCGGAGATTCTGCCGGGGGACGTAAAGCAGGATCCGAATCTGTCCGGACCCCAGACGGAAGCTTCACCCCCGCCGGGTTCTTCAATAGACGGGGAATGGAC
>JAAVYX010000057.1 GCA_022791355.1 Clostridiales bacterium
CGCGTGGGGCCATCCGTCGGGTATAATAGCCGCTTTGCGGTTATTATACCACATAAATTTCTATTCCCATAGTATATGTTTTTGTTTGGCTGGGAGAGGTTTCGCGCCAAGCGAGCCTTTCTCCATACGCCATTACCGCATCTGATAGCGCCAGACGCTGTTAAAGGGTTTTGGAGAAATTGGAAAAGGAAATCTGGCGCGAAACGTCTCGCATGTTAAAAAAGAAAATCTAAAAATCATAGCGTTAAACGATAACCCGCAAAGAATAACATTTCGATTTTTGTTCGGGGCATCGAGCCCCTCATAAAAATTTATGCAGAGCGTATAACTTTTTGCGCTGGAAAAATAGATAAAAATTGCCTTTCTTCTCCAAAAGGGCTATAATACTATATATAGTCCTTTGATCAGACAAGGAGGGAAGACCATGGACGTGCAGGTCGGCGACCGGCTGCTCATGAAAAAAAACCATCCCTGCGGCGCGAATACCTTCTTGGTGCTGCGCGTCGGCATGGACTTTAAAATTCGCTGTACCGGCTGCGGCCGGGAGGTGATGGTGCCCCGCGCCAAATGTGAAAAACGGATCAAGCGGATCATTCGGGAGGAGAATTAGCAGGGAACGAGCGGGAAATGGGTCCCGCCGGCTTTTTGCGAGGCGGAAACCCTCTGGAACCGAATGATTTTGGGAAATACGCAGGGCGGAGATCCCCTATCGTTTCATGGATCGCAGCCGCTGTTTTCCTGCGAAAAACGGCATGGAGGAAAAGTATGTTTGAAAAACTCAAAGCAGTAGAAGCCCGGTACGAGGAGGTGGGCGAGCAGCTTATGCAGCCCGAGGTCGTCTCGGACCAGGCCCGTTTTACGGCCCTGATGAAGGAACATAAGCAGCTGACCCCCGTAGTAGAGGCCTACAGGGCCTACTCCAAGGCCCTGACTGACGGCGAGGAGGCCCGTCAGCTTTTAGACGAACCGGGACTGGACCGGGAGATGAAGGAGCTGGCCGAGGAGGAGCTGGCCGACGCGAGAAACCGAGAGGAAACTCTGGCCGAGGAGCTGAAAATCCTGCTCCTGCCCAAGGACCCCAACGACGACAAAAACGTTATCGTGGAAATCCGGGGGGGCGCGGGCGGCGAGGAGGCGGCTCTCTTTGCCGGCGCCCTCATGCGCATGTATTCCATGTACGCCGAGGCCCGCCGCTGGAAGACCGAGGTCATGTCCTCCAACGAGACCGAGCTGGGCGGTTATAAGGAGGTCAGCTTCATGGTGGAAGGCGAGGGAGCCTACTCCCGCCTGAAATATGAAAGCGGCGTTCACCGGGTCCAACGGGTGCCCGAAACCGAGACGGCCGGCCGTATCCACACCTCCACCGTCACGGTGGCGGTGCTGCCCGAGGCTGAGGATGTGGAGGTGGAGATCAATCCCGCCGATCTGCAAATTGACACCTACCGTTCGGGCGGCGCGGGGGGCCAACACGTCAATAAAACCGAGTCGGCCATCCGGATTACCCATCTGCCCACCGGACTGGTGGTGGAATGTCAGGACGAGCGCAGCCAACATAAAAACAAGGAAAAGGCCATGAAGGTCCTGCGTTCCCGGCTGTACGACAAGATGCTGGAGGAGCAGAATCAGCAAATTGCCAGCGACCGCAAGTCTCAGGTGGGAACGGGGGACCGCTCCGAGCGCATCCGTACCTACAACTATCCTCAGGGCCGTGTGACCGATCACCGCATCGGTCTAACTCTGTATAAAATCGAGCAGATTCTAAACGGCGACCTGGACGAGGTGATCGACGCTTTGATTACCGCCGACCGGGCGGCCAAGCTGCAAAACAGCGAGGAGGATTAGAGAACCGGTATGCACAGCGGCCGAACGCTGTCTAGGGGAGCGGCATACTGCATCGATTTTTCTTGCCATACAGACAGTATGGCGGCAGGAAATTTCCTTGTCTGTCGAAAAATATCCTCCCTCTATCCAACATTCCCCGGTTATGCATACAGGTTCTAACTAAAGCCCGTCTCAAAATCGAGAAAAGCGGGCGTATCATGCAGAGGTAAGCGATTGCTAGGCGGGGACCGCAGGAAACATTTCTGTGTTTTTGCGGATTTGGAGCGGGGAAGCCGCTTGTCTCTGGGCGCTATGACAGGTCTTGCGGTTTTTCTGCAAGTCCCAATCGTTATCACAGGAGGGGAAGCATATGGAGCCATGGAACGCTGGAAAGCATGATTCGGTCCGCAGACTGGAAAAGAACCGTCCGGCTGCGCCGCATTCGTCATATGCGCAGGAAGAAAATCCGGATGGAAACAAAGACGGCGCACATGGTGCGGACGCGCCTGCGGCACGCCGCTTCTCCTATGCGCCTGTATCTCGTGGGCCCGCAGGACACCGGTTCGGCGGGCGGCTGGGCCGGGTCTACCGTATCCGCGGCCCCGTTTTGCTGGCCGGCGCGGCCCTTCTGGTGACCCTGTCCGTCCTGCTGACCTGTCTGCTGAACCATCTTTTTTCTCCCCGGCCGAAGCCGGAAGGTCCGGTATTTCTCAACGAGGCCCTGGATGTGCCGGTGCGCACAGTGCTCTTGACCGAGGGCTCGGCCGGCCGTCCGGGTATCAAGCGGGAGATTCAGTATCTGGTGATTCACGAGACCGCCAACCCCGGCGAGGGAACCGGCGCAAAAAGCCACAGCAACTATTTACAGGCCGGCGGGGACGGAAAGGGCACCTCCTGGCATTATACGGTGGACGATCATGAAATCTATCGCCATGTCCCTGACGACGAGGTGGCCTATCACGCCAGCTCGGCCGACGGCAATACGTATGGGATCGGCATAGAGCTCTGCGTAAACGAGGACGGGGACTTCGAAAAGACCTTTGACAACGGTGCCAGACTCGCCGCCTGTCTGTTGAAGGCCTACGGCCTGTCCGCAAACGACCTGCGCCAGCACGGGGATTTTACCGAAAAGAACTGTCCTGAAACCATCCGAAACACCGGACGGTGGGGAGAATTCACGCAAAAGGTGAAGGACTATTTGAAGGGGCTGGACAAATAGACGTTTCCCGCCCGTCCTGAGAGATTGGCCCTATTCTTGGTCCCAGTTGCGTATTCGCTAGCCAGACGGCGCGAGTTTGAATCCGCCCCCATGGCAATGTTTTGCTGATTTACAGCGTGTGCGCCTCGGCAGGCTTCAGCCGGCCTTTGTCTTCTGTACCGCAAATCATCTAAAAATTCGTCTATTTTGGAGCCGAAGGAAGTTGTGCCCGGATAAGGAAAATAGAGGAGCGAGACCGTCGACTTGTAAACATGCCAGACGCATTCCGGGTGAATATGGCCGGCGAAACCGGGTTCAAATCCTCGCGTCCGACGATCCGGACGGCCAAAGCAAAGGAAGGAAAATCGACATGGAAACCAAACGGATTCCCATTTATTCGATTCTCGACGACCACGAGGCCGTGGAGGAGGCTGCCGCCCTGCTGCGGGCGGGCGGCCTGGTGGCCATTCCCACCGAAACGGTTTACGGTCTGGCCGCCAACGCCTACGACGGGCAGGCGGTTTCTAAAATATTCGAGGCCAAGGGCCGGCCGATGGACAATCCTCTCATCGTCCATATCTCAGAGTTCGACATGCTCCCCGACCTGGTGGAGGACATTCCCGAGGAAGCCCTGGAGCTCGCCCGCCTTTACTGGCCCGGCCCTCTGACCATCATCCTGCAAAAGTCCGATAAAATTCCCGACCAGGTGTCGGCCGGGCTGCCCACCGTGGCGGTCCGTATGCCGGCCAATACGGTGGCTCGAGGGATCATCGGAGCCTGCGGCTTCCCCTTGGCCGCCCCTTCGGCCAACCGTTCCGGCTCCCCCAGTCCCACCACGGCCGCCCATGTCCTCCAGGATATGGACGGACGCATCGATGGGGTGGTCGTCTCGGGCAACGCCCAGGTGGGGGTGGAGTCCACCGTGCTTTCCTTGGCGGGTCTGTCCGAGGGCAAACGGCCTTTGCTGCTCCGTCCAGGCGCGGTCACGCCCCAAATGCTGCGGGCGGCCGTGGGGGAGATCGACATAGACCCGGCCGTCCTTCGGCAGCTGGAGGACGGCCGGCAGGCCCCGTCGCCCGGCATGAAGTATAAGCACTACGCCCCCAAGGCCCAGGTCGTCCTGGTGGAGGGGGACGGGGAACAGTATAGAAATTATGTGAACCGGCAGGCGGCCCCCGGCGTATGCGCCCTCTGCTTTGAGGAGGACGGGCAGGGACTTTCCCTTCCCGCCGTGACCTACGGCCGGGCCGCCGACCCCGATTCCGAGGCCCGGGCCCTGTTCGATGCCCTGCGCCGTCTGGACGAGGCGGGCTACGTCACCGCCTACGCCCACGCCCCGGCTAAGGACGGGGTGGGCCTGGCCGTGTATAACCGGCTCGTCCGGGCCGCGGCCTTTCAGGTCGTCCGGCTGGCGGAGGAGCAGGAACAAGGTCCTGCATACGGGACGCAAAACAGCGCAGGAAACGGCGCTGGCGGCGAACCTGGAAGCAAAGCGGGCAATGTCTCGGGAAACGGCGCAGACGGCGGCTCCAGCGGCGGACCTAGCAAAAGTTCTAGCAGAGAACCTAGCGGCGGACCTAGCAACGGACCTGGCAGAGGACCTGAAAACGAACCCGGCAACAGTTCGGGCAAAGGCTCGGGCGACAGACCTGAGAGCAAAACGGGAGAAGAAGGATGAGCGGGGTGAAAAAGCGAACCTATGTGCTGGGTTTGACCGGTCCCAGCGGGGCGGGCAAATCCCTCCTGGCGGCTTATCTGACGGGCAAGGGCATACCGGTGGTGGACGCCGACCGTCACGCCCGAAAGGCCACAGCCCCCGGCAGTCCGGCCCTGCCCGCCCTGGCGGCGGCCTTTTCGCCGGCCATCCTCTGTCCCGACGGCTCCCTCGACCGGGGAGAGCTGGCCCGGCGGGCCTTTTCCAGCCGGGAAGAGACCGACCGGCTCAACGCCATCCTCCATCCGGTTATCCTGGAGCTTATGGAGAAGGAGCTGACCGCCCGCAGGGCCGAGGGGCATCCCCTGGTCGTGCTGGACGCGCCCCAGCTTTACGAAGCGGGGGCCGACGCGGCCTGCGACGGGGTTGTTGCCGTGCTGGCCCCGGCCGGACTGCGTCTGGCCCGCATCATGGCCCGGGATGGGATCAGCGAGGAGGCGGCCCGCCGGCGTATGTCCGCCGGTCTGCCCGACAGCTTTTTCCGAGACCGGGGCGCGTATATTTTGATGAACGACGGGGACGAGGCCGCCCTGCAAAAAGCGGCCGACGCCCTATTGGATAGAATATTGGGAGAATAAGGCATGAAGTTTGGTCGTAAACTAATACCGTGGCTCCTTGTGCTGGCCCTGGCGGCCGGCCTTGTGAGCATAGGGTATCAAAGGGTTATGAAGGCGGTTTATCCAAAAGAGTACCAGGAGCTTGTGGAGCGCTACAGCCGGCAGAATCAGTTAGAGCCCGCGCTGGTCTACGCTGTGATCAAATGCGAAAGCAGCTTTGACCCGAACGCCGTCTCGTCGGCCGACGCCAAGGGTCTCATGCAGCTGACCGACGAGACCTTCGCCTGGGTGCAGACCAAGGACAAGGAGCGGGAAAAGGGCGCGGAGGCCCTGCCGCCCGACCGGCTTTTCGACCCCGAAACCAACATTCGGTACGGCACCCTGCTGCTTTCCCTGCACAAGACCGAGTTCGCCAGCGACCGGCTGGCCCTGGCCGCCTATCACGCGGGACGGGGCATCGTCAACAAGTGGCTGGACGACGAAACCTATACCGACGACGGGGAAAGTCTCCACACCGTCCCCTACGCCGAGACCAACGCCTATATCGATAAGGTGATCAAAACCAAAGCGATGTACGAAAAGCTATATGGAAAGGGAGAATAACCATGGCGGAAAAGAAAAAGACAGGCGGCGCAAAGCTGCGGGAAAAGCTCTTTATGCAGAGCAAAAACGGCTGCATCGAGGCGGGGGAGAAGACCCTGGCCGAGGCCGACCTCTTTTGCGAGGACTATAAGAAGTTCTTAGACGGGGCCAAGACCGAGCGGGAGGCCGTGCGCACGGCCGTGGACTTGGCCGAAAAGGCCGGCTTCAAGCTCTATGATCCCCATAAAGCCTATCAGCCGGGGGATAAGGTCTATGTCAACAATCGGGATAAGGCGGCCATTTTCGCCGTCATCGGCAAACAGCCGGTGGAGGAGGGGGTGCGCATCGCGGCCGCCCATATCGACTCCCCCCGGTTGGATTTGAAGCCCAATCCCCTTTACGAGGAAAGCGAGCTGGCCCTGTTTAAGACCCATTACTACGGCGGTATCAAAAAGTACCAGTGGACCGCCATCCCGCTGGCCCTTCATGGGGTCATGGTCAAAAAGGACGGTAAGCGGATCCAGGTCTCCATCGGCGAAAAGGAGGAGGAGCCCTGCTTTGTGGTCACCGACCTGCTGCCCCATTTGGCTGCTGAACAGAGCAAGCGCACCCTGAATAACGGCATCAAGGGGGAGGAGCTGAACATTCTGGTGGGCAGCCGCCCCTTTAAGGACGACGAGGGCGGCGAGCTGGTTAAGCTCCATATCCTGCAAATCCTCAACGAGAAGTACGGCGTGAAGGAGGAGGACTTCCTCTCGGCCGAGCTGACCTGCGTGCCCGCCTTCAAGGCCAGAGACTTGGGGTTCGACCGCTCCATGATCGCCGCCTACGGTCACGACGACCGGGTCTGCGCCTACCCCGCCCTGCGGGCGGCGCTGGACGTGAAGGCCCCGGAGCGTACGGCCGTCACCATCCTGGCCGATAAGGAGGAGATCGGCTCGGAGGGCAACACCGGCCTGCAATCCCGCTTTTTTGTGTATTTTATCAACGATCTGGCCCGCTCCCAGGGCGGTGAGGGCTACCGGGCCCTGTCTCATTCCCAGTGCCTGTCGGCCGACGTGAACGCCGCCTTCGACCCCACCTTCCCCGACGTGATGGAGAAGCGCAACGCAGCTCAGCTCAACCATGGGGTCTGCATCACCAAGTACACAGGCTCCAGAGGCAAGAGCGGCACGTCGGACGCGTCGGCCGAGTATATGGCCCAGATCCGCGCCCTGCTGGATAAAAACGACGTGATCTGGCAGACCGGCGAGCTGGGCAAGGTGGATGCCGGCGGCGGCGGCACCGTGGCCATGTATATCGCCAACCTGAACGTGGACGTGGTGGACTTGGGCGTTCCGGTCCTCTCCATGCACGCGCCCTTCGAGGTGGTCTCCAAGCTGGACGTCCTGATGGCCTACAAGGCCATGATGGCCTTCTACGAGGCGTAAAGCAGGGGATTGGCTCCAAAGGCTTGGGACTGGAGCCGTTAAGATACCAGACAGGTCGTTCCGGTCGGTTTAGCCGGCGGCCGGGCTGCAAAGGCCGTGCCAATCGCCGGATCGTCTGCGGCTTTACTCCTGGACCGCCGGCTGGGAAATGACGGATGATTGAGCAAGGGCAAGATTGCAAGTCGACAATCACATGGAAGACATCCGACTTTCCAGGATTTTTACCCAGAAAGCAGCTGCTCCTGGGCGAAGGGCCGGCCTTTCCGTTTTTTCAGATAAGCTCTGAATTTGCCTGCGCTTCCGCACGTAAATCCTATTGGTATAAGCTTTCGGTATTGAATTGCAAACCTTACAATTGTATTTTATCATCGGCCTCCAACAGGCATGCGCCCGTTGGCAGTCCCTTGGAGCCGTCTAAAGCGGCGGTCGAAAAGAGCGGGCTGGCAGTCCGTTGGGGGCTGACAGCGGCGTACGGACGAATGAACCGGCGGCCGCGTTTGGGCGGTCGGCCAGCGGAGGAACTGGACCGCGGACAAGCTGGACCGCAGGCGGCCGGTCCAAGCGTACCGCCTTCTCGCCCGGCCAGAAAGAGACAACGCAGCTGGTCTGGATTTATCCTGTACGGCCTACGGATGGAAGACCATGAGAAAGGAGCGCCGATATGCAGGCTCTGCTGATTACCCTGGCCGTCCTTGCCCTTCTGGCCCTGCTCCTCTTATCCTCCGTGAACCTCACCTTACGGCTGGACCAGGATTTTACCCTGTACGTCCGCTATCTTTTTATTCGTATACGGCTGTATCCCCAAAAGGAAAAGAAGGAAAAGGAAGAGGGGGCAGGCGGGCGGGCCAAAAAAGAGAAGGGGAAAAAGCCGAATCCCTTCCGGCGTATGGCGGAGGAAGAGGGCTTCTTGGCGGCCGTGGGCCGGATATGCGAAATTGCGAAAGAAATGATAAACCGGCTGAACCGGCTGCTGCGCCGGGTCCGCATCTCTCCTTTTCAGCTGGAAATCGCGGCGGCCGGGGAGGACGCGGCTGAAACAGCCCTGATCTACGGCGGGGTCTGCGCCGCCGTTTACCCCGTACTGGGAGTCCTGTGCTCCCTATCCCGGGTCAGACGGCTGGAGGCCGATCTGCACCCGGATTTCGACGGCGGAAAAAGCCGTGTGCGGCTGTTTTTTACCTGTCGGCTGCGTCTGGCTTTCGCCCTGCATTTTATTCTGGGACTGGCATTCGATATTGCGAAGTGGAAGGCCGACAAGCCGGCTTCCCAAACGGTTAAGGAAGGTGTGCATAAATGATGGAAAATGAAAACAACGTCCAGGGAATCATGAATGTAACGATGGAAAAGCTCCGCGCCATGGCCGATGTCGATACCATTATCGGCGATCCTATCGTCGCCGGAGGGGTTACCCTGATTCCGGTTTCCAAGGTCTCCTTCGGCCTGGCGGCCGGCGGAACCGATAAAAACGCCCAAAGGTTTTTTGGCGGCGGCGGCGGCGCCGGCGTCACCATCACGCCGGTTGCCTTTATCGCCGTACAGAACGGGGAGGTGCGGCTGCTGCAAATTTCCAAGGAGGCCACCGCGGCCGATAAGGCGGTGGCGCTGGTCCCCGAGCTTTTTGACAAGATTTCCGGCCTTTTCAAAAAGGATAAACAGGAGCAGAAGTCTGCCCCGTCTGACGAGGCCGCCGGCGCGCGGTAGCCCCTGCGCGGCCCGCCCGTTTGCGGCGGAGCCGTACAGGCGGCCGGGTCCGCCGCGCTTTCCCCTGCAAACGGACGACCGCCGTGTCAAAGGGAAAAATCTCTCGACACAGGATACCGTCTGTTTTCAAGAGACAGCATCGCTTATCTCAACGATCTGCATGACTTTACAGGACAAACCCACATAGCCTGCGTTATCCTTCCCGCCGCGTGAAAGCCCGGCAATGGGCGAACCGCTCTAACGAGCGGCTCGCCGTCGTCCCCAAGCCGAAAACGCCCGACAGCCGCCCCAAGAAGCCGCCCGTGTAGGCTGACTCTTGAGGCGGCTGTCGGGCGTATGGTCCCGGGCCGCATGGTATCCTATCTGCAATGCATTGGTTTTCATTGTAAGTATTCCGAACATTTTTGACCCAGTGGATGGCGCTTTGCAGTTTGCAGTAGAAATCGTACCGTTTTCCGGGTTTTTCTAATAGACCCTAGCGGACAGACCGGCCCAGCAGCTGGAAGAGCCAGTAAAACAGCTTCTCCCTTTGTCCCTGGGGGTCCTCGGGCAGGGGGGCGACCTGCCCGGCGGCCAGTATCTCAGCCGTTGCCACCCTTTCACCGTCCAGATAATATTCGATACGGCCTACGGTCTGACCGGCCTCTACCGGCGTGTAGAGAAAGGCGGGCAGATAGATTTTCCGTTCCAGCCGCGCCGCCTCTCCCTTCAAAAGGGAGAGGGACTGGGGGATGACCTGTAAGGCCACCCGGTCGGCGCTGCCTCCGGCGACCTGCAGGCTGTCCACCGGCAGGGAAACGTCCAGCTCCGCGTTTTCCAGCTGGGAAAAGCCGAAATTAAAGAGATTTTCATGGTCGTTCCAGTCGTCCGGGGCGTTGAGGGTTACGGCGATCAGCCGGGCCCCGTCCCGCTCGGCGCTGGATACCAGACACCGTCCCGATTTTTTGGTAAAGCCGGTCTTCACGCCGATCGTCCCTTCATACCGGGCGAGTAGCTTGTTATGGTTGGATAAGGTGCGCTTGTAGGGCGGATTCCCGTAACAGAGGGTGGCCGATTTGCTGGATGCCGCCGCCTTGAAATCCGGATTTTCCATGGCGTAGGCCGCCAGACGGGCCAGATCGCAGGCCGTGGTGTAGTGCTCCGGATCGTCCAGTCCCGAGGGGGTGACAAAGTGGGTGGAGGTGAGCCCCAGCTCAGCCGCCTTGTCGTTCATCATTTGGGCGAAGCCGGTGAGACTGCCGCCTAAAGCGATAGCGGTGGTGTTGGCGGCGTCGTTGCCCGAAGCAAGCAGCATACCGTATAACAGATCGTGGTAGGACACCGTATCCCCCGCTTGCAGACCCATGGAAGATCCCTCCACCGTCACCATCTGGCGGGTGGTTACCAGGGTTTCCTCCAGATTGCCCCGTTCGGCCAGCAGCAGAGAGGTCATGATTTTGGTGGTGCTGGCCATGGGCAGGCGTTCGTATGCGTTTTTCTCCATCAGGATTTTCCCTGAGGAAGCTTCCAGCAGTATGGCGGCCTTGGCCGAGACCCCGGGGGGATTGGCGGACAGTCCCTCGACCTTTACAGCCTCCTTGGCGGCGCTCCCGGCGGCGCCCCTGGCGGCGACGGTCCCCGGCTGGGCGGTTGTGGGGAGAAGCGGGGGCTCGTTTGCCATGGTCAGGCAGACCGCGCCGGTTCCAACGGCCAGCAGCAAAGCGGCCGCCAGGGCCGGAAGTCTGCGAAGGTCGGGCTTTTTCAGATGGGGTCTTCTGTGAACGATATACATAGCATCACCTACACACTTTGTGTGAATTTTTTACGCAGGACTCTACGCCCTGCGCGAAAATTTTTATGTTTACATGTAATTTTGCGAGGGACCTGACAATACCTTGATCCCTTTATTTTTATTCGGGAAAAGGGGCGTATATGTCAGCAGAAACGCCGGTTCTATCCCGCTGGGATGCGCGTTTTTTTGCGCCGAATAGGCGCAAGGAGGCTTTTCGGCTACATATCACATTGACAATTCTTTTAGGCTATAGTTTAATATAGATAAAAACAATAGCAAGGGAGGGAGCTTTGTGCAAAATGCTGAATGGTATAAATTACCAACGGGGGGGGGCGTACGGCCCTGTCGGTTAGGCAAAGCGACCAAAATGCGTAGAATCAAAATACCGAACGGGTAAAAACGCTCCGGCTTTTGCAGCCTTGGCCGGGGCGCGGCTTTCACGCGGCTAAGGGCTGACAGAAAAAAAGGAGCGGTTGCAATATGGTAACGGAAAAAGGAAAAAGCGGCTTTAGACGCAAGGCCCTGTCCCTGCTGCTTACGCTTTCATTGCTGGCGGGCCTGGTCCCGATGGCGGGGACGCCGGTATGGGCGAAAACGTCCGGGGATTATGCGTATACGATTTTGGATGCGCAGGCGCGCACGGCCGAAATTACAGGGTAACCGGAACGGCGGATGTGCTGGAGATCCCCGGGGAGATCGATGGGTATAAGGTGACCAAAATAGGGGATTGGGTCTTTCATAATTGCGCCTCGCTCGTCGAGGTCGTGCTCCCGGACGGTGTAACCGAGATAGGGGATTTTGCCTTTTTGGGTTGCGCCTCGCTTGCCAAGGTGGTGCTCCCGGACGGCGTGACCCGTATAGGTCAGGGTGTATTGGATGAGACGGCTTACTTTAACGAAGCCTCGAACTGGCAGGATGGTTTTTTGTATAATGGCAGCCATTTGATCAAAGCCGAGGACAGCATCGGTGCCTGCACCATTCGGCCCGGGACCAAAAGCATAGCCGGAGGCGCCTTTGAGGGGTGTACCTCGCTTACCGAGGTCGTCATCCCGGACAGCGTGACCCGTATAGGGCCTTATACCTTTAAAGATTGCAGCTCGCTGACCGATGTTGTGCTTCCGGACAGCGTGACCGAGATAGGGGAGTGCGCCTTTGAAGCTTGCATGTCGCTTACCGAGGTCGTGCTCCCGGACGGTGTGACCGAGATAGGGGGTGGCGCCTTTAATAATTGCGTCTCGCTTGTTAAGGTCGTGATCCCGGACGGCGTGACCCGTATAAGGGATTCTGTCTTTTTTGCGTGCATATCGCTTACCGAGGTTGAACTCCCGGACGGTGTGACCGAGATAGGGGAGTCCGCTTTCAATTTTTGCCCCTTGCTTACTGAGGTTGTGCTCCCGGACAGCGTGACCGAGATAGGGGCTTATGCCTTTGATGACTGCACCTCGCTTGCGGAGGTTGTGATTCCGGATAGTGTGACCGAGATAGGAGCGTGCGCCTTTAGCGGTTGCGGCGATATTCTAGTGGGAACGGGAAATGCGTCCTATTCATCCGAAGATGGCGTTCTTTTTAACAAGGACAAAAGTGAACTTTTACACTGTCCCGGTAAAAAAGAAGGAAGATATTCTATCCCGGGCAGCGTGACCAGTATGGGGCAGGGCGCTTTTGAAGGCTGCGCCTCGCTTACCGAGGTCGTCATCCCGGACGGCTTGACCAGTATCGGGAGGTGTGCCTTTTATGAGTGCTCCTCGCTGGTGGAGGTCGTGCTCCCGGACGGCTTGACCTGTATAGGGGATGGTGCCTTTTATGGGTGTACCTCGCTTGTCGAGATCGTGCTCCCAGACAGCGTGACCGAAATAGGGAGTGAAGCCTTTTATGGGTGTACCTCGCTTTCGGAGGTCGTGATCCCGGACAGCGTGACCCGTATAGGGCCTTATGCCTTTGCTTGGTGCGTCTCGCTTGCCAAGGTGACGATCCCGGACGGTGTGACCGAGATTGGGAGAAATACCTTTGAAAACTGCACCTCGCTCGTCGAGATTGTGCTCCCGGACAGCGTGACCAGTATCGGATATTATGCCTTTTTGAGATGCACCTCGCTTACCCATATAACGATACCGAAAGCTGTAGAAAGCATAGATGAAGAGGCGCTGGGATATTCCTGGGTTGATTCGCCGGACGAACCAGTGAAGCTCAAAGGCTTCACCATTATCGGATACCCCGGCACGGCGGCCGAAGACTACGCCAGGAAACACGGCTTTGCATTCATAGCGCTTACCCAGCTTACCGACCCGGGTACCGGCGTCATGGTATATGAATCCCAGGAGGGCGCAATCCCTGCCGGCGCACGGCTCACAGTCAGCCCTGTCTCCCAGCCCGCCGGCCGGACGGCCTACGATATCTCCCTGCGGTCGGCCGGCGGCGAGGCGGTCCAGCCCGCCGGAGAGGTGCAGGTAAGCCTGCCGGTCCCGGCGGGCATGGAGGGGAGCGGCTGCAAGGTCTATCGTATAGAGGCCGACGGCGGCGAAACCGATATGCAGGCGGTGTACAGGGATGGAAAGCTCACCTTTTCCACCGATCATTTCAGCCTATACGTCATCGCGGAGGAGGCGCAGTCTGCCCTCCCCGGCGACATGAACAACGACGGCTTGGTGACCATTCAGGACGTGATGGAGGCCTGCAAGGTGCTGGCCCGCCAGTCGGCCGGCACGGCCCCCACGGCCGACGAAATGACCCGGGGCGATCTGGACGGCGACGACAAATTCACCATCAGCGACGTGATGGAAATCTGCAAAGTATTAGCCAGACAGGCTTAGGCCCTCATGGCGAACCGGCCGCGCTCTGCAAACAGGAGCGCGGCCGTCTTTTCTGCGCGGCTGCCCTTCCCGTTTTACCTGCCGGCCTTTTCGTTGACAATTCTTCCGGTTTGTAGTTTAATGAGTATACGTTCTGAAATAACCGAAAAGGATGAAATACATGAAGGATAATCGTATCCGCCTGCAAAAATATCTCTCCCAGTGCGGCGTGGCTTCCCGGCGGGGGGCCGAGGAGATGATCGCGGCCGGCCGCGTCAAGGTCAACGGTCATCCGGCAAGGCTGGGGGACAAGGTGGACCCCAAGCGAGACAAGGTCATGCTGGCCGGCAGGCGTATTATCAACCAGACCGAGAAGATGTACGTCATGCTCCACAAGCCCCGGGGCTACGTCACCACCATGCGGGACGAGCAGGATCGCAAATGCGTGGCCGACCTTGTGGCCGACTCCGGACAGCGGCTGTTGCCGGTAGGCCGGCTGGACAAAGATTCCGAGGGCCTGCTCCTCATGTCCAACGACGGGGAATTTATCAACCTGCTCACCCACCCCTCCCGCCATGTGGCCAAGGTCTACCGGGTGACCGTCCGGGGCAAGGCCACCGAGGAGCAGACGGCGCATATAGCCGCCGGCGTCCAGCTGGACGGCCGCCGGACCAATCCCTGCGAGGCCGATATCCTTACCGCCGGCGAGGACCGCACGGTTTTGCGCGTCGTACTCTACGAGGGCCGCAACCGGCAGATCCGCCGCATGTGCGAGGCGGTGGGCCTGACCGTCATCCGTTTAAAGCGCACCGAGGTGGCCGGCGTCAAGCTGGGCATGCTGCCGGTGGGCAAGTGGCGGGAGCTCAACGAGCGGGAGCTGAAGCGTCTGCAAAACGTTTCGGTTCCCAAGAGTAAGGAGGAGGACGCATGATTACGGTTCTGCCTGTGGAGGACAAGGCCCGCCTGGAGGCGCTGTATCAAAAGGAAAAGCTGCCCTTGACCCCCGGCAGCGCGGCCGTGGAGGCCAGAGACGGGGAGGAATCTCTGGGTTACTGCCTGTTTGAGGTGGGGGAGGGGCATATTACAGTTACCGCGCTGACCCCTGAGACAGACCGGTATATGGCCGACGGGGCGCTGCGTTCGGCTCTGCATGTGGCCGTGACCCGGGGTATACCGGCCGCTTATTACGCCGATACGGCCCCGGTCCAGCTACTGACCTCCTTGGGATTTATTAAAAATGACGAGAATCGGGAACTGGATATCGGGAAATTGTTTTCATCCTGTCAAAATTGCGGCGGGAGCTGCGAATGACCCTTGTTATTTTTCTGTCAATGCGATATACTTATAATGGTTTTATTTGTATGCATCTGGAAAAAGGCGGAAAAAGTGGCCTTCTTTCCAGACGAAACCGGCGGATTGTTCCGCCCAGTACATTGCGCGAAAAGCTTAAAAGAAAATACCATCTGTCGCTCAAGAGGCCGTACGGTTTTACGGGGCGAATTCGCGCCTGACCGCATTGTTTGGGCCGTGCGCCGGCCCTAGTGACGCGGCGGCCTGCGGGCGGCTCGAAAGGGCTGCCGGGCAGGGATAAGCGGCCCGGCATAGGCGGGTTTTCGCCGCTGGCCCCGCAAAGGCTGCCGGCTTAGTTTGACCGTCCGCGGGGACGGCGCAAATGAGCGGCTGCCGGGCGTATGGGTTCTTGCGGGCGGATGGTATCCAACCAGGATGGAGGAACGTGTATATGAGCGTTGCAAACGGTACCCAGAGACTGGCGGCTGAAAAGAGCGCTCTCGCGGACAGCGCGGCCCGAAAGCGGCTGCAAGCCCTGTTCGACGAGGGAAGCTATACCGAGCTGGATCGGTTCGCCAAAAACGGAGACAAACCCGGCGAGGTGGTCACCGCCTACGGCAGTATCGCCGGCGCGCCGGCCTACGCCTTTTCCCAGGACGTGAGCGTAGCTTCCGGCGCCATGGGCCGGGTTCAGGCCCGGAAAATCGCCCGGGTCTATGAGCTGGCCGCCGCAAACGGCCTGCCGGTGGTGGGCCTGTACGATTCCAACGGCGCCCATCTGGACGAGGGGGTGGACGCGCTGGCCGCCTATGGCGACCTGATTATGCATTCTAACCGCCTGTCGGGCGTTGTGCCCCAGATTTCGGTGGTGCTGGGCGCCTGTATCGGCTCCGCCGCCCTGCTGGCTAGCCTGGCCGACGTCACTGTTATGTGTAAAGATGCGGAGTTTTATTGCGTGTCTCCCGTTATTTTGGGGGATAAGACCGGCAAAATCGGATCGGCTGAAACCGCCGCCAAGAACGGTTCAGCCCACCTTGTGGCTGAGGACGAGAACGCCGCGTTGGATAAGGTAAAAGAATTGCTTTCCCTCCTGCCCGGCAACAATCTGTCGGTAGCTCCTATGGCCGACTATGAGCCGGCCGCCGGCGATCCCGCCGCCCTTGGGAGCGGCGCACAGACCGAGGTTATTCTGGACGCCGTGGCCGACGCCGGCAGCCGGTTGGAGCTATCCGCCGCCTACGGACCCGCCGCCCGCACCCTGCTTTGCCGCATCAGCGGCAATCCTGTGGGCGTTGTAGCCAACAGCGAGGAAAACGAGGGCCGCATCGACAGTTCCGCCGCCGCTAAAATCGCCCGGTTCGTCCGGATGTGCGACGCTTTCTCCATCCCGGTGGTCACTTTTGTTAATACCGCCGGCTTTGTAGCCGATGGAGATACCGAGTTGGCCGGCAGCGTCAAGGAGGCCGCCCTGCTGACCCACGCCTACGCCGAAGCAACCGCCCCGAAGGTGACGGTCATCGCCGGCAAGGCCTACGGCCCGGCCTATATCGCCCTGGCCGGCCGCGCTTCCGGCGCCGACCTGGTTTACGCCTGGCCCGACGCTACCGTGTCCGCCTTGGAGCCCCTCACCGCCGTGTCGGTTCTTTATAAGGACCGGATTGCGGCCGGCGAGAAGCGGGAAGACCTGGCCGCCGAATATGAAAAGACCGCCGCGTCGGCCTTTGAGGCTGCGGCCGCCGGGTATGTGGACGATGTGATCGACCCGGCCGAGACCTTCCAGCGTCTGGTTACCGCGTTAGATATGTTGTCCGGCAAGCGGGTCTCGACCTTGAGCAAAAAGCATTCGAATATGCCGCTATAAAAAGCAGAAGCGCCGATCTAGCCGCATGCAAAGCATGCGGCAACCTGAGAAAATGACCGATAATTGCAAGCTATGCTTGCAAATCGCTTCCCGGGTCAGGACGCTCTGCCTTGCAGAGCGCCTAGTTGCGCAAGAATCGACGGAGCGGCGGGTACGCCGCGCAGACGAATCTGGAGCAAAGGGAATTTTCACAGATCAGCGAGCGGAGGGAGGCGCGACAAGCGCCGGACGGCGTTAACGGCCGAGAGCCCTTCGCTTCCCTGTCAGGATGGCCTGCTGGGGGGGTGCCCGCAAACCATTTTCGCTCGACCTAATCCCCGCAAACATTTACACATAACGTATGCATGCAAATTCGATCCCGCGCCGCCTTGGCGCATTTCATCAGGAGGGAACTGGAAATGAAACAGTTGAAAGTAACCGTAAACGGTAAGACCTACGACGTACAGGTGGAAGAGGTAGGCGGTTCCGCAGCCCCGGCCGCCGCCGTGGCCCCCGCTCCCGCCCCGGCCGCGCCCGCAGCCCCGGCTCCCGCAGCGGGAGCCGGCGAACCGGTAGCCGCTCCCATGCCCGGCACCGTGCTGAAGGTGAATGTTTCGGCCGGCCAGTCGGTCAAGAAGGGCGACGTGCTGGTGGTGCTGGAAGCCATGAAGATGGAGAATGAGATCATGGCTCCCAAGGACGGTACCGTTACCGCCGTCATGGTGCAGAAGGGCGAGTCCGTAGATTCCGGCAAGGCTCTGCTGACGCTGAATTAAATGAGAAGGGCCGACCCCGCGAGCCAAGGAAAATGACCGATATTTGCAAGCTATGCTTGCAAATCGCTTCCCGGGTCAGGACGCTCTGCAAAGCAGAGCGCCTAGTTGCGCAAGAGACGGCGGAGCGGCGGATACGCCGCGCAGACGAATCTGGGGCAGTGGGAATTTTCGCAAATCAGCGAGCGGAGAGAGGCGTGACAAGAAGCGCCGACTCAAGCTGCCGTAAAATAATCTTCACAGTGCAGAAATCGGCGGAGCGGTATTTTATGCCGCACAGTCGTTTTTGAAACGGAGAGAGATTCTTTTCCGCCCAGCGGCGTGTATGAGGCGTGACAAGCGCGCCGACGGGATGTATACTACGAAAAGTCATTTACAAGAATAGTCGGCGCAATACCGATGAAAAAAGAGGTGCTGCCAAATGGCGCGTATTGGAATTACCGAAACCGTACTGCGGGACGCGCATCAGTCCCTGATCGCCACCCGTATGCCCATCGAAGATATGCTGCCCATGCTGGAGCCGCTGGATAAAATCGGCTTCCACTCCTTGGAGTGCTGGGGCGGCGCGACCTTCGACGCCTGCCTGCGCTTTTTAGACGAGGACCCGTGGGACCGTCTGCGGACCATTCGCAAAAAGTGTCCCAACACCAAGCTGCAAATGCTTTTCCGGGGCCAGAATATGCTGGGCTACCGGCATTACGCCGACGATGTGGTGGAGTATTTCGTACAGAAATCGGTTGCCAACGGTATCGACATCCTGCGTATCTTCGACGCGCTCAACGATATCCGCAACCTGGAAACCGCCATCAAGGCCTGTAAGAAGGAAGGGGCCCACATGCAGGCCGCCATCTCTTACACTACCGGCCCGGTCTTTGACTTGGAGTATTACGCGAAATACGCCAAACAGCTGGCCGACGCGGGCGCGGATTCCATCTGTATCAAAGATATGGCCGGCCTGCTGACCCCGTACGGCGTGGGCGATCTGGTCAAGACCGTCAAGGAAGCCGGCAAGGTGCCTGTGCAGGTGCATAGTCACTATACCTCGGGGCTGGCCTCTATGGTCATGATGCAGGCGGTGGAGGCCGGCGCCGACGTCATCGACTGCGCTATGTCTCCTCTGGCACTGGGAACCTCTCATCCGGCCACCGAATCCATGGTGGCCGCCTTCCAGGGCACCGAATACGATACCGGGCTGAATCTGGAGGCCTTGGCCGACATTGCCAAGTACGTGGATACCCTGCGGGAGAAGTATCTGGCCAGCGGCCTGCTCAATCCCAAGATGCTCAAGGTCGACGCCAAAACCCTACTCTATCAGGTTCCCGGCGGTATGCTGTCCAACCTGGTTTCCCAGTTAAAGCAGGCGGGGAAAGAGGATAAGCTGGCCGACGTGCTGGCCGAGGTCCCCCGCGTCCGGGCCGACTGCGGTTATCCGCCTCTGGTGACCCCTTCCTCCCAGATTGTGGGTACCCAAGCTGTTTTCAATATCGTTACTGGCGAGCGGTATAAGATGGTCACCAAGGAGTTCAAGGGCATCGTGCGGGGCGAATACGGCCGTACCCCCATCCCCATCGACCCCGATTTCCGCAAGAAGATCATCGGCGGCGAGGCGCCCATCGATTGCCGTCCCGCCGACCTGCTGGAGCCCGAGCTGGATAAGCTGAAGGCCGAGGCCGCTCCCTGGACCCAGCAGGAGGAGGACGTGCTCTCCTACGCTCAGTTCGGTCAGGTGGCCGTTAAGTTCTTTGAGAACAGAGATAATAAGAAGTTTAAGGTGGACGCGGCCCATGCGGACATCGAAAACAAGGTGCATCCCGTTTAATCCTGGAGCGTTTCTGAAGGAATCCGCGCAAAATTAGGGCCAATTGCCGAAAACAGGCGATTGGCCCTTGCAATTTGTCCGCGGATATGTTAAACTATTTTAGTAATAGAATTGCAGAGATTGTTGTAGCTTTTGGTGAGAACCCCCGCTGGGCCGAACGAAAATACATACTTTGTCTTGCAAAGTAAAATTTTTGCGAAGCCCTCGATGGGCTGAGCGAAAATCTATAGCAGTCCATAAAACCTTCTGGCGAACCCAGTACGGAGGTGACATGAGTTTATGTTAGTTGCTGAGATCATTGTAGGCGCTCTGATCCTGATCCTTTCGATTATCATCATTGCGGTGGTTCTGCTTCAGCAGGGCCGTCGTGCCGGCATCACCGGTGCGATTTCCGGCGGCGCGGATACCTTTCTGTCCAAGAATAAGGCCCGCACAGTGGACGCCTCTTTGGCCCGTTGGACCAAGTATATCGCCATCGGCTTCTTCGTGCTGGTTATCGCAGCCAATGTGATCGCCTTGAATATGCAGTAATCCTATTTTATAGGATGAAACGTCCCGGCCGTCTCAAGGGCCGGGACGTTTTTATATGGAATAGAATGAATCACACAAAAAATTAAAATTATAAATTGCAATTCTTGTTTATTTATGCTATAATCGTTAATATTAAATTTTATGATATAGGGGAGAATTTCTTATGCATTTCAGTCAGGAGCCTATCAGCAATCCTGTCTTGGACGCGGCGCTGCGCAGCGTGCAGCAGAATCCCACCGAAAAGGCGCAGAATATCTTGTTCCAGGAGATCGCCCTGCGGGCCAGATTTATTCTGCCGGTAACGGTAGCCAATCCGAGCGCTTCCGATGGGCAGGGGAATGCAACAGTCGCCGCCAGGGTTACCCTGCTCACCGGTAAGGACGACCGGCATTACTTTCCCGCCTTTACTAGCCGGGAGGAGTGGAAAAAGTGGCAGGCCAGCAGCGGCCAGCAGACGGCTGTAGCCCAGTTTGACGATTATGTGGATTTGCTGGATAAGGATAGTCAAGTGGCCGGGCTTGTTATCAACCCCTTTGGGGCCGCCCTGATGCTCTCCCGGGAGGACGTGGCCCGGCTGAAAAAGAGCAAGGATAGTTTTTCCTTTCCCTCCACTATGCAGAAGATGGAAACGGGGACAAAGATCAGACTGCGCGATCCCTCCGAGGAGGCCGACGATCTGCGCCGCGCTATGGCCGATTATCTGAAAACCTGTCCTCAAATACAATCAGCCTATCTCTGCATCATGGACAAGGACGGAGAGGAAAGCTTTCTCGTGGTTCTGCAGCCGAATGTCTCCGACCGCTCGGTGGCCGACGGACTGGCCAAGGCCTCTCTGCCTTATCTGCGGAATAAGCCTCTGAACGTAGCCTCCGCGCTGTCCGAAGTGGGCGAGCGGGTCCGTATGTCCTTTTCGGCCTTTTACGGCTCCAAATAATGCCGGCATTTTATCCTACGGGTCTGCGGCTGTCTGCGAAAAGGCCCGAAAATATCTATGCCAGGTTTCGATGGCTACGGATCTGAAAAATTTTGGAGAGATTTTTGTCTGGGCCGCCTATCTGAAAGATGCAAGGAATGCGGACAAAAATTTGGTCGAAAGCCCAATAGACGGCAAGGTGGATGAGTCCCTCATCAAAACTTATGCAGGGCATAGAAAAAGGCTTGGGAAAGAACTTCTTTCCCAAGCCTTTTTGCCGATTTTGTCAAATATATGCAAACAGGCTACAGCTCACAGGATATATTTTTTGAGCAGAGAAACCACTTCATCCAGGTTGATCGGCTTTGAGGTGTGGGCGTTCATGCCGCTGTCCAAGCATCGTTTGATGTCCTCGGGAAATGCGTCGGCTGTCATGGCGATAATAGGAATGGTCTGCGCATCCGGACGGTTTAAAGCGCGAATTTTTTCGGTAGCTTCATAACCGCCCATAACGGGCATGCGTACATCCATCAGAATGGCGTCATAGTAACCCCGCTCAGAGGCCTGGAACTTTTCCAAACAGATTTGTCCGTTCTCTGCCCATTCCAAATCCATCCCGATATTAGACAGCAGCTCCTCCAGTATCTCCCAATTCAACTCATTGTCCTCGGCAACCAGCATACGCCGCCCGGATAAATCCGTATTTTTGTCCGTCTTTTCCTGCGTTTCCTCCATGCCCATATACTTTTTGAGTCCATAGAATAAGGTGGATTTAAACAGCGGCTTTGAAATAAAGCCGTTGATGCCCGCCGCTTTGGCCTCCGCTTCAAACTCGCTCCAATCATATGCTGAAATGAGAATAATCGGCATGTCGGTGCCGATGATGCGCCGAATCTGCTTGGCCACCGAAAGCCCGTCCATACCTGGAAGCTTCCAGTCCAAAAGAACGATCTGATATTCGTCTCGGGCCTGATGATGTTTTGTAACCAGCTCGATGGCTTTTTCTCCGCTCAGGGTCCAGTCGGCCTGCAGGCCGATAGACTCCAGCGCATCCACAGCCGTACGGCATAACATCTCGTCGTCGTCAACCACAAGCATTTTCCATGTGGGGAGCATCATATCGATTTCCTGCGCAGCAGCCTTTTCCAGATCCAAGGTCACATGAAATTCCGTGCCCTGATGGAGCTCGCTTTCCGCGGTGATAACGCCGCCCATAGCGTCCACAATGTGTTTGGTGATGGCCATACCCAGTCCCGCGCCTTCGGTCTTATGAACCCGCGTGCTGTCCGCCCTAGAATAAGAATCAAAAACATGCTTCAGAAACTCTGGGGTCATTCCCGTTCCGTTGTCCGTGACAATCATATGGGTTCGAACATAGGCGTCGCCCTTTTGAGGGGGGGCCTCCTCCTGAAACAGGGATAACTGTATCGTGCCTCCCTCCTGGGTATACTTGACGGCGTTAGACAGCAAATTCAGTAATACCTGATTCAAACGGACGCTGTCGCAGTATACGTTTTCAGCCGTGATATGATCGATATGTACGTTAAAGCTCTGTCCCTTTGCCTTGACCTGGGTCTGTACAATGCCTACAACCCCCTCCACGACTTCCCGCAGAGAGATCCGCTCAGCAGTCAGGGTCATTTTGCCGCTTTCAATTTTAGACATATCCAGCACGTCGTTAATCAGCCCCAGCAGATGTTTGCCGGACAGGGTGATTTTCTTGAGACAGTTCTGCACCTGCTCCTTATCGTCAATGTGGGCGGCCGCAATGGCCGTCATGCCTACAATGGCGTTCATAGGGGTACGGATGTCATGGCTCATATTCGAAAGGAATAAGCTCTTGGCCTTGGTGGCCGCTAAGGCTTCCTGCCGGGCCGTCTCTAATTCATGGAGCTGCTGACGGGTCATTTTAAAATAAATATAAAAAATGAGCAGCAGGACGACCATGATAACGGCGCAGACCATCATAGTGGCAACCGTTCGATTCCAATTTAGTTCCTCCACGGTTTCGTTTAGGGCGCCGAAGGGAAGGACGGTGATGAGATGCCATTCGGAATAGGGAAGAGAGGTGCAATACACCTGCTGGTTGCTCCCGTCCAGACGCAGTACGCCCACATAATTCTGGTTTTTATCCATAGCGGCCGAAAGCTGCTGGACAAAAGTATCGATTTTCTTCGGATCGTCCGACGTATATCTCTCATACAGGCTGCTGAAATAATCCGCATATTCCGTGTTCACGTCGCTTATGACAAAGCTTCCGTCCCGCCGGATAATGTGGGAGTACACCAATGTGTCGTCCTCCTCCGTACCCAGCATGGCGCTGATATAGTCTATGGGAACGGCCGCTACCAAAGCCGCGCTTTTTTTGCCGTTTTTCATCGGATATCCCGCGCTGACGCCAAATATGACTACTTTGTTGCCGGCCGTGTCGCTGCCTACCGCCACCTTTTTCTCATTGTGCCGCAGCGATTCGTAAAAAGGCTGTGGATCCGTCAGCTGCATTTGTTCTCCGGTCAGCATCTCCAACTGTCCGTCCTCAGAGCAAAGCGCCAGATAATTAAAGTTTCTAACGTCGGACCGGTAAACCAGCTCGTTATATATTTTATCCACGTCATTCGTATCCGCCGGGACAACTTCCACAATCGCAACCGCTTGTTCCAACTTTAAATCGATAAGCGTCCGGAAATGAGCGGTAATATGTTCGTTTATGCCGGCCATGTACAAGTCGCCCACTTGGTTAATGGATTTCCTGCTGGCTCCGCTCATATAGTAACCCAAGCAAACGAACGCTCCTATACTGATAAGCAGAAGCAGGGCAAAGCTACCGATCAGAAAATGTGCTGCATTCCTCTGCCAGATGTAGGTTTTCGCGCCCTTGCTTTCAGGCTGCCTTTCCTTTCCAATTCGCATATGTACACGTTTCCTCCTTGACGGCTTTTATAATCGATTCCTGTATGAGCGCACTTCCCATCCCCCGCGCTTTGCGCTAGGAGTTCCGGGCCTTAACTACTGGGACTGGACCTAGAGCATGTCTGCTAGCGTGCAAAGGACATAAAGATTCCCGCTCAACCCGTCTAAGCGAATGGCCAAAGGCTATTCGCTTAGGGGCAGTTTGAAAAATCGGAATTGCCGTCATATTCTATATTCTACACATAAGGGGGTCCACTGCGTCAAAAATGCTGGGAATACACAAAGTATTCCCGCGCTTTTTTCCTTGTGGCCACTCGTCCTGTGCGAAA
>JAAVYX010000058.1 GCA_022791355.1 Clostridiales bacterium
ACCCCTCTGTGGCATAAACAGCCCCATCCATACAAGCCTCGCCTGCGCATTTTACAACCCAGTCTGTGACCCGATAGGTTAGCTTTTTGGTTTTTACATCCAACGTATATTCGATATATCCAAGTTCTGATAGCTTTTGAATCGTCTCAAGGGCCTTTGCGCGGCTTTTCATGTCAAGGATACTCTTTAGGCCTACAACACCTCCGGACCACATTCCAGGGCTTACTGCGTTGCTGTGGCCGCAATAGGAGGCTTGTCCTTTACGGAATGCCGCACGGGATGCAAGCCTTGCCCATGCCCCCATCATACCTTTTCCTTCCGGCAGACGGTTGCGGGGGAGTTTTACCCACCCGTACTTCATCAAGCATTTCAAGTCTAACACCTCCTCTTTTCTAAAAATGGGCATAAAAATAGGGCGGCCTCTTTTTTCCTAAAGAAGCCGCCCGGCAATTTAGTTCTATTAAATTCTCACTATGAGTCCAGACACACTATCTGTTTTTTATACCTACCAGATACCAATCGTCTCCCATTTCAATCCGGGTGAGTACCCATTTATATTGACCTCCGTGGCTGTCCCGAAATGGATTCCATCGTAATAATCCTCCAGCCCCAAACGGATATCCATCCGTTCACTTGACGGATCATAAACCAAAGAGCCTTGTCGCATAGTTTCTTCCTCCATTCGTCTTTCCTTCAAATGATTGACCGCTATTTCTATGCATAATCAAATAAGGTAGTTAAAATCCGGATGAGTTTTCACCCATCCGGATTTTATGTAGCAGGAATATTGAAGTGCTAAAATACCTACTCCTTTCCTTTATTATTTTTTTGGACTAAATCATCATACTCGCCCCGGATTGTCACAGGCTTTTCTGACTGAGTCCTATTATATCACGCTCATCTGCCTTGAATTCGATGGCCGGGGAGACAATGGCGTTGGCAAAGCCGGTAATGGGAACCAGGGTGCCTGCGCCGGCGTGCTTGGCCAGCTTATCGAAAAGCTGGAGGCCGGTGGCCAGGGCGGCTAAAAAGATCAGGGTCACGGGCACGGCGGCCTTGACCTGTTCCTCGTTCATCCCCGCCATACCGTATAGATCGTGGAGCAGCTGGCCCAGGGTGCAGATCAGTCCGCCTACCGCAAAAGCCCAGATAAAGTCCTTGGCCTTAGGAGAGGAAGGCGAGGCCTTTCCCACTAACTTATCGTATTCTTGATTGGTCATTTTCATCGAAAAAACCCATTCCTTTCTATCCGCCGCGGCCGAAAATCAATCCCGGCGGCCGCAGGGTAAAGCCGTACCCTTTCGGCGGCTCTACCGTTTGTGGCAGCCGCGTCTTTGGGCGGCTGTTCCATTCCTTTTCTATCCTTTCCAAGGCCGAAAAAATTATACCGCCGGCCGCGCAAGAATTCCTCTGGCCGGGAAACACTAGCTTAAATCTTGGATTTTTATTGGACCCGTTGGCATGAAGTTCTAAAAGCCGTTCCTATTGACCTTTTAAAGCGCGCTCCAGAGAGACTAACAATAATAAATGTCTTGCGCAGATTTTCGTTGGGTCCGTCTAGAATCTCGCAAAAACACATGCTTCGCATTAAGGAGGCGATCATTATGCACAATTTAGTCGAGGTAAAAGAGCTGTATAAAATCTATAAGTCCGGCCCCGACGAGGTGCGGGCGTTGGACGGAGTCAGCTTCTCTATCCAGCAGGGGGAAATGGCGGCTGTGGTGGGCGCGTCCGGCTCGGGTAAATCCACCCTGATGAATATACTGGGCTGTCTGGACACGCCGAGCAAAGGGCTTTACAGGCTGGACGGGCAGGACGTGGGCCGTCTGTCCGACCGGAAGCTCTCGGGGATTCGCAACAAAAAAATTGGGTTTATCTTCCAGGGCTTCAACCTGGTGTCCTCCCTGTCCGCCCTGGAAAACGTGGAGCTGCCGCTGCTCTACCGGGGCGTGCCCCGGGCAAAACGGCGGCAGCTGGCCGAGGCGGCCTTACGGCAGGTAGGGCTGGCCCAGCGGATGCACCATCGCCCGGCCGAGCTTTCGGGGGGACAGCAGCAGAGAGTAGCCATCGCCCGGGCCATCGCCGCCCGGCCGCCCATCATCCTGGCCGACGAGCCCACCGGCAATTTGGACAGTAAGGCAGGCGGGCAGATCATGGAGATTCTGCGAGAGCTTCACGCCGACGGGCGAACGGTCATTCTCATCACACATGATCCCGCCATCGCCGATAGTATTCCCCGGCAAATCCGCATGCTGGACGGAAAGGTTTTAGCAGACAGCGGCGGCTTTTGCCGCGGCCGCGTCCTGCGGGCCTGACAGTTGACTTGTCCGGCAGCGTCTACTATAATAAAAACGACCAGCTGCTTGCCAATAGCTTCCCTCAAAAAAAGATCTGCCGTTCTCCTCTCAACTACCGTCGGATAAGTGAAACGTACCCAACTAAAGCGCAGATACGTGTCGGCGGGAGTGTGCTCTTAAACCAGGTTCCAGCGTCATCCCGCCGGCTACCTGAGAGCCTCCTTCGTTCCTGCCCGAAAGCAGGAACGACTTTCGGACTTTCCAGTTGAAAAAGAGGCGTTGTTTGCCGCATACCTCGCCAGTTCCGTTGGCGCGGGGGAAAGACTCCAACCGCAAAGGCATATCCCTGGAAGCGGACAAGGCGGCGGCCGTAGGATACCGTAGACGATTGCGCTTTTCGCCTCCTTCTGTTGTCGCAGGGCAAAAGAAGGAGGCGAAAGCGATTGGGCGCCGGAATGTCAGACGCTATTAGATTAACTTTTAAAGTATCCATATAAAGAAACCTGGCGCGAAACCTCCATCCCGGCTAAATAAAAAGAAAAGCAAATCTGCCGCCAAATCTTTCTCAGTTAAAAAATAAAAAATACATAGGAGACAACCACCATGCTTGATTACCAAACCTTCAAAAGCGGCACCGATATCCGCGGCGTAGCCAGCGACGAGGACGGCCGCGCCGTCAACCTCACCGACCCGGCGGTGGAAAACATAGCGGCCGGCTTCGCCCGGTGGCTGATGGAGAAGACCGGCCGGACCCAGGGTCTGCGGGTATCGGTGGGTCATGATTCCCGTATCTCGGCCGGCCGGCTGAAGGGGGCCGTAACCAGGGGGCTTATCGCCGCCGGTATCGACGTGCTGGACTGCGGCCTCTCCTCCACCCCGGCCATGTTCATGACCACCGTCCCCGAGGCCGAGGGCGGCGCGGGAACCGACGGGGCCGTGCAGATCACGGCCAGCCACCACCCCTTCGACCGCAACGGTCTCAAGTTCTTCACCCCCGACGGCGGGCTGGACGGCCCGGACATCGCCCGGATTCTGGACTACGCCGCCCGGCGGGACGAAATGGGAGGCGTCGCAACGCTGTCCGGCAAAGGTCAGGTACAGCCGCTGGCCTTCATGCCACGTTACGCCGCCCTGCTGCGGCGCATCATCGCCAGGGGCGTGGGTAAAACGGAGGAGTCCCTTCCCCTGTCCGGCTTCCATATTGTGGTAGACGCGGGCAACGGCGCCGGCGGCTTTTACGCCACCCAGGTGCTGGCGCCCCTGGGCGCCGACATATCGGGCAGCCAGTTTTTAGAGCCGGACGGATATTTCCCCAACCACATTCCCAATCCGGAAAATGAAACGGCCATGCAGAGCGTCTGTACAGCCACCAGGTTGGCCGGCGCCGACCTGGGCGTTATCTTCGACACCGACGTGGACCGGGCCGGCTGTGTAGACCGGCAGGGGCACGAGATCAACCGTAACCGTCTGGTCGCCCTAGCGGCGGCCATCGCTTTGGAGGACTGTCCCGGCGGCACTATCGTCACCGATTCCATCACCTCATCCGGGCTCAAAAGCTTTATTGAAAAGGAACTGGGCGGGGTGCACTACCGTTATCGCCGGGGCTACCGCAACGTCATAAATAAGGCCATGGAGCTGGAGGATCAGGGGATGTCCGCCCCTCTGGCCATCGAAACCTCGGGCCACGCCGCCTTAAAGGAAAACTATTTTTTGGACGATGGAGCCTACCTTATCACCAAGATTATCATCAAGCTGGCCCGCCTGCGGGCCGAAGGCAAGGACCTGGAGGATTTGATCGGCGGCCTGCCCGAGCCGGTGGAAGCGGCGGAAGTCCGTTTCGCCATCAAGGAGGCCGATTTTAAAACCTACGGCGAGCAGGTTATCGCCGCGTTGGAGCAGTTTGCCGCCGGCGTGGAGGGCTGGCAAATCGCCGACGACAACCGGGAGGGCGTCCGGGTTTCGGTGGAGGACGGACGGGGCTGGTTCCTGCTCCGCCTGTCGGTCCACGACCCCATCATGCCCATGAACCTAGAAAGCGACCGCGCCGGCGGGGTCCGGGACATGGCCGCCGCCCTGCTTCCCTTCTTCCAGCAGTTCGACGGGCTGGATACCGCCCCGTTGGATAAACTGCTTTAACCGTTTCAGGCCGTCGCCGCTAAAAGGCAAAGCCGGCGGCCGGCGGAGGGTATACGCCTGCCTGAACCATCCGCCGGCAAAATGGGTAAAACGCATGGCCGAAAATGGTTTTCATTTTTGTCAGGACGCTGCCGCAGAGCCTTTCCTCCTCGGAAAAGCCTCTTGAGATGTATTGCGTAAAGGGTGGTTTCACCAGACCACTATATTACATTGACTGCGGTTCATTTGCGGCAAAATGGCACAGGCTGGAGGGGCGGTGATTTACCAGCAGGAGGAAAC
>JAAVYX010000059.1 GCA_022791355.1 Clostridiales bacterium
CCCACTATCGACAGCGTAATCGACGGTTCGGGCCTCCGCTTGGCCGCCATCGTGCCGTATGACGACGGGGTGGCCATAGCCGCCGCCAAGGGCCAGCCCCTGGAAAAGGGACGAGCCAGCCGCGCTTTCGACCGTTTGGCCGCCCGGCTGGACGGGGAGGAGACAGGCCTGCCGCCCATCGGAAAAATTTAGAGCTGCCGCGGGCGGCCTGACCTTTGTCCTGTCGGATATTACTACCTTAAGGAGGGGATTTTCATGCATATAGCACTGATCGCTCATGACGCCAAAAAGGAACTGATGGTACAGTTCTGCATCGCCTACTGCGGCGTTCTCAGCCGGCACAGACTTATGGCCACCGGCACCACCGGCAAGCTGGTGCACGAGGCTACCGGCCTGCCCATACAACTGTTTTTAAGCGGTTCGCAGGGAGGCTCCCAGCAGATTGCCGCGCGCATATCGTATGACGAGGTGGATCTGGTGCTCTTGTTCCGGGATCCCCTCAAGCCCAAGCCCCACGAGCCCGACGAGCAGGTGCTGCTCCGGCTCTGCGACGTGCACAATATTCCCGTGGCTACCAATATCGCCACGGCCGAGGTGCTCATCCACGGCCTGGAGCGGGGCGACCTGGATTGGCGGAACATCGTCAATCCCCAAAACGATTGGTAAACGGCCCCGGGTCCTCTGACAGATACGGATAGAAGCGCAAGGAAAGAGGAAGAGTAACCGGTTTATTCCCCATCAGGGAGGGTGCGCCGCGACTGAAAGCGCACCCGGGAGCGAAGACCGGCCAAGACGCCTCTGAGCGCGGCGCCGTTCGGTTCTGCGCAGCCCATACGCTTTGCATCATTTCAGGGCATTTGAGCTGCGCAGGACCGAACGGGACCCGTTTCCCGCGTTAAGGGCTTGAGTGAGACTGGCTTGGAGCCGGTCTAAGAAGGGTGGCACCGCGAGGTATTCCTCGTCCCTGGCTGGGACGGGGAATTTTTGTATAGAAGCGCCGAGCGGCTTGAGGCGAGACAAGAAGCGCTGCCCGGTGGAATACCTGTAGCGCAGGGCGCGTTGGAAGCGGCGATTGCGCCGCGTGACGCGCATGGAGCGGAAGGTTGTGCGCGAAGCAGCCGTACCGCCCATGGGAGCGGCCCAATATCCCAAAACCGTCTCTCGAACCGCTACCATCCAACCGCAATTAGATACCTTCAGCTTACAAAAAGGAGTTGGCATACATGGCGCAAATCAACAAGGCCCCCAGAGGCACCCAGGATCTTCTGCCGGCCGACAGCTACAAATGGCAGTACCTGGAGGGTAAAATGCTGGAGACCGCCCGACTCTTCGGCTTCCGGGAAATCCGCCCCCCGGTCTTCGAGCATACCGAGGTTTTCACCCGCAGCGTGGGGGACACCACCGACGTGGTACAAAAGGAAATGTATACCTTCCAGGACAAGGGCGGGCGTTCCATCACCTTGCGCCCCGAGCTGACCGCCGGGACGGTACGGGCGGTCGTCGAGCACGGCCTGGTGGGAGACGCCCTGCCGGTCAAGGTCTGCTACGCCGGGGCCTGTTACCGGTATGAGAAGCCCCAGGCCGGCCGGCTCCGGGAGTTCCACCAGTTCGGCGTGGAGTGCTTCGGCGCGCCCGGCCCGGCGGCCGACGCGGAAATCATCGCCCTGGCCGGACAGCTGCTGGATTCCCTCGGGGTCAAAAACCTTTCCCTGGAGCTCAACTCCATCGGCTGCCCCGCCTGCCGGGCCCAATACCATGCGGCCTTAAAGGCCTATTTTACCGCCCATATTGATCAGCTCTGCGCCACCTGCCGGGACCGGCTGGACCGTAATCCTATGCGGATACTGGACTGTAAGTCCCCCGTCTGCTCCGAGATTGCCGCCGGCGCGCCGGTCATGCTGGACTACCTCTGCGAGGACTGCGCGGCCCATCTGGAAGGGGTCAAGGCCCACCTGGACGCGGCCGGTATGACCTATACCGTCAATCCCCGCATTGTGCGGGGCCTGGATTATTACACCCGGACGGTCTTTGAGTTCGTCTCGGGGGAGATCGGGGCCCAGTCCACCGTCTGCGGCGGCGGCCGGTACGACGGGCTGGTGGAGCAGATGGGCGGCCCGGCCATGGCGGGCCTGGGCTTCGGCATGGGGATCGAACGTCTGCTGATGGTGCTGGAAAGCCAGAGCTGCCCCATCCCCTCCCCCAAGCCCTGCGACGTTTATATCGCCCCCATGGGGGAGGCGGCCGGACGGGAGGCCACCAAGCTCTGTATGGCACTGCGGGAGGAGGGCTTCTCGGCCCAGACCGACCTGTGCGGCCGCAGTCTGAAAGCCCAGATGAAGTACGCCAATAAAATCGGGGCGGCCTTCACCCTGGTTTTGGGGGACAGCGAGCTGGAAAGCGGCAAGGCGGCCCTCAAGAACATGGCCACCGGCCAGCAGACCGAGGTGGAGCTGCCCGCCGGCCTGTTGGCGGCGGTATACGATCAGATGATCGATACGGCCATGGGGGATTTAAACGAGTCTTTGGAAAAAATGGAGGGACTCTTTCCCTCTGCAAAATAGAAGGTTAGAAGGATGATAAATATGAAGCTTGATACCATGCAGGGGCTGAAGCGTACCCACTACTGCGGCGCGCCCCGGCCGGAGGACGCGGGAAAACGGATGACCGTCTGCGGCTGGGTTCAGCGGCAGCGGGATTTGGGACAGTTGATTTTCATCGACCTGCGGGACCGTACCGGCGTCTTGCAGCTGGCCTTTGACGACGCCACCGACCGGCAGATTTTCGACAAGGCCTTTCACATCCGTTCGGAATTTGTGCTTATGGCCGCCGGTACCCTGCGCCGCCGTTCCTCTGTAAATAAGGACATTCCCACCGGCGAGGTGGAGCTGGCCGTGGACGACCTGCGGATTTTGGGCCGGTCCGAAACCCCGCCCTTTGAAATTCTGGACGACACCGGGGCCAGAGAGGAGCTGCGGCTCCAGTACCGGTATCTGGACCTGCGGCGGCCCAGCCTCCAGCGCAACCTGACGCTGCGGCACCGCATCGCCAAGGCGGCCCGGGATTATTTTGACGAGCAGGGCTTTTTGGAGCTGGAAACCCCCATGCTCATCAAGTCCACCCCCGAGGGAGCCCGAGACTATCTGGTACCCTCCCGTATCCATGAGGGGAGCTTTTTCGCCCTGCCTCAGTCCCCCCAGATGTACAAGCAGCTGCTCATGCTGTCGGGCTTCGACCGGTATGTCCAGATCGCCCGCTGTTTTCGGGACGAGGATCTGCGGGCCGACCGGCAGCCCGAGTTTACCCAGATCGACCTGGAGATGTCCTTTGTGGACGAGGCCGATGTGCAGGCGATTGGCGAGGGCTTTATCCAGCGGGTTTTTCAGGAGGCCCTGGGGATCGATATCCCCCTACCCCTGCCCCGTCTGAGCTACACCGAGGCCATGGAGCGGTACGGCTCCGACAAGCCGGACACCCGCTTCGACATGACCTTGACCGATATTTCCGACCTGGTGGAAAACTGCGGCTTTGGGGTCTTTGCCGACACGGTCAAGCAGGGCGGCACAGTGCGGGGGATTACGGCCAAGGGCGGCGCGGGGACCCTTACCCGCAAGGAAATCGACAAGCTGACCGAGTACGTCCGGGGCATCGGGGCCAAGGGTCTGGCCTTCATCCGCTGGGTGGACGACGCGCCCGCCTGCGCCTTCTCCAAGTTCTTAAGCGAGGAGGAGCTGTCTGCCATTTTAGAGCGTATGCAGATGGAAAAGGGGGATGTGGCCCTCTTTATCGCGGATAAGAAAAAGACCGCGCTGCCCGTGCTGGGCGCTCTGCGTCTGGAGGTTGCCCGCAAGCTGGACAGGATTCCCAAGGACCGGTTCAACTTCACCTGGATTACCCAGTTCCCCTTCTTTGAGTACGACGAGGAGGCCGGCCAGTATGTGGCCATGCACCATCCCTTCACCGCGCCCCTGGACGACTGCGTGCAGTATCTGGATTCCGCGCCGGACAAGGTGTTCGCCAAGGCCTACGATCTGGTGCTCAACGGTGTGGAGCTGTCCAGCGGCTCCATCCGGATCACCGACCCCAGCTTGCAGGAGAAGATGTTTGCGGCTCTGGGCCTGTCCGACGAGGAGGCCCATCAGAAGTTCGGCTTCCTCACCGACGCTTTCCGGTTCGGCGCGCCGCCCCACGGCGGTATGGGCATCGGGCTGGACCGGCTGGTCATGTGTATGGCCGGCTGCGACTCTCTGCGGGACGTGGTGGCCTTCCCCAAGGTATCCAATTCGTCCGAGCTGATGAGCGGGGCCCCCGCGCCGGTGGATCCGGCCCAGCTGACCGAGCTGCATATTGCGCTTATGCCCGGAAAGCAGGACGAGGATGCGCATTAAAAGCTGGAGATTTTTTAAGGATGCTGTGCTTCGCGATCAGATATGGGAGCAATCGTAACCGAATACTCGGTGAAAAACCTTCCGCTAAATCAAAAAAGATATGCTGAAAAAATTCCGCCAAGGCCAAGCTAAATGAAGGCATAACAAAAGGCCCCACGGCTTTTTCCAAAGGAGGGGAGACGATGACCAACCAGGACATTCTGCGTATCGCCATGGAGCAGTCGGCTATAGACAGCGGCTGCCGGCCGGAGGACTTTACGGCCAAGGAAAGCAAGGTCGTACTCTCGGCCAAGCACCCGGCGGCTCGATTATATCTGGAGCTGCCCTTTATCTGTGATTTAACCTCCTACGGCGGCGGTATCGTAGCGTCGGTGGAGGAGGGGCTGGTCGGGGTGGTGCAGGCGTATATCGAAAAGTACCCGGCGGTACACTGCTTCGAGACCCCCAATCTGCACGTACTGGGCGACGCTCTACAGCAGCGGGGTTATCGAATCTGCTTTATGGCCGAGTACTTTCTGCCCGACTTGAAGCGGCTGCGGCCCCTGCCCTGCGCCTATGAGACCCGGCTGCTGTATCCCTCTGATTTTGCCTCCCTTTACAAGCCGGAATGGGGGAACGCCCTGTGCGAGAAGCGCAAGGAGTTGGACTGCTTGGGCGTGGGGGCCTATGACCGGGACAAACTGGTAGGCCTGGCGGCCTGTTCGGCCGACTGCGAGACCATGTGGCAGATCGGTATAGACGTGCTGCCGGATTACCGCCGGCAGGGGATCGCGGCGGCGTTGACCAGCCGGCTGGCGGTAGAGATCGTAAAGCGGAATAAGGTCCCCTTCTACTGCGCGGCCTGGTCCAATATCGGGTCGGCGCGCTGCGCCATCAAGTCCGGCTTCCGTCCGGCTTGGGTACAGGTTACGGCCAAAAGCGAGGAGACCGTGGATCGGATGAACCGATAGCGTCGGTTTCCCACAAGGGGACGTCTTGCATTGCAAGACCCTCCTCATAAAAGCCAACGCAAAAATTATACTTTGCAGGACAAAGTATAATCGGTATGGATGCAGCCGGCAGGCTGCGCGGCGGAATGTAACGGCGCCGAGACCGTAAAAGCAGCCCCAGGGGATGGCGTTATCCTCTGGGGCTGCTTTTTTATAACATAAGTCAAGCGATGGAAAGCAGGCGGGGCCTGTCGGATCAAATGAGCTGCGATCCATAAAACGCAGCTAACGCTCCTGTGGAACGATAGCCGTCCGGCTGGTTGAACGGGCCGTCTCCTCCAGCTTGCGGCGGACGCCTTGCCCCCGCCGCTCTTTTATATCTACTGGGACCTTTCGCCTCTACTCAGACTCTGTTCCCGTATCCCCCAAAACGGAGAAGGGAGACTCGTCTGGAGAGAGGGTTTCCACCTCCCGCAGCGCACGGCGGATCTGCCGAGTGCGCCGGCCCACCAGGGCGTCCAGGTCTCGGCCCAGCATATCCACCCGCTTCTGGGCAGTGGCCAGCACCGACTCAAATTGCCCAAACTGGGCCTTTACCGCCCCTAAAATCTTCCAAACCTCTCCGCTGCGCTTTTGGATGGCCAGGGTACGAAAGCCCATTTGCAGGGAGTTTAAGAGGGCGGCCATGGTGCTGGGACCGGCTATGTTGACGTGGTAGTCCCGCTGGAGAGGCTCCAGCAGTCCCCGATTGACCACCTCGGCGTAGAGTCCCTCAAAGGGAAGAAACAGAATAGCGAAGCCGGTGGTATGGGGTTCTTCTATGTATTTGTCCCGGATGTCCCGAGCGAAGCCCCGCAGCCGGTCGGAAAGAACCTTGACCGCGGCGGTCACAGCCTCGGTCGACCCGGAATCGTAGGCCGCCTGCAAATTTTCATAGGCGTCGGCCGGGAACTTGGCGTCGATGGGCAGATAGACCGGCCGCTCCCCGTCTCCCGGCAGGCGGACGGCGTACTCCACCCGGTTGGGACTGCCGGGAATGACCGCCACGTTTTCCTCGTACTGCTCGGGAGACAGGATTTCCCGCAGAATGGCTCCCAATTGGATTTCGCCCATGACGCCCCGCGCCTTTACGTTGGATAGCACCCTTTTCAGATCTCCCACCCCGGCGGCCAAACTCTGCATTTCGCCAAGACCCTTGTAGACCTCCTCCAATTGCCGGCTTACCCGTTCGAAGGACCGGGCGACCTGGTCCTCCAGGGTTTTCTGGAGCTTCTCGTCCACCGTACCCCGGATTTTTTCCAGTTGAGCGGCGTTATCGGCCTGGATTTCCCGCAGCCGGCGAGACATGGATTCCCGCATGGCTTCCAGCTCCCGCTGATTGGAGGCCTCCAGGGTTTTCAGCCGTTCCTCCAGCTGATGGAGGAGGCCGCGGCTGGCGTCGTTCTGCATCCGGCCGGCCGCCTGCATACCCTCCAGCAGCTCGCCCCGCTGGAGCCGGAAATACTTTTCTAAGAGGTCCCGGCTCAACTCATTATCCCGCCGTCCTGTTTTCAGCAGCAGGACGGTCAGCAGAATACAGGCGAGGGCCGAAAGCGCCGCTATGACATATTCCATTTTTACACATCCTTATTTGGGCCGGGCAAAAATTTAGGACTTGCCTGGTTTTAAAATGCGCGCTAGAGTCTGATTGAAAAGGCCGAACCGTCTTTTTGGCCATGAACAGGCCTTAGAGTCTGTATGAAAACGCCGAAAAACCGTCTTTTTTTCCCATGAACAGGCGCTTGCAGCGTCCGAAATCCTGGAAAGGCGAAAGCCTTTCTTGCGGTTTCGTCCTTGCAATCGCCTGCTTCTGAACAAAAAATCCGGCTTTTCGACCGTTTTGGGGCACACGCTAGCGCACGCCCCCACGCAGCCAAAACAGGTCAAGCCATAACCTTTACATATAAAACTATTCTGGCTCTGCGAGAGCGCCCCTTGGCTTCTGCCCAGGCAGGCGCAGGCCGCCCTCGCCCGGCTTTTGAAACTCGGTCATATATTTCCAATACCGCTTGGGCATTAAGGACATGCGGCAGCGGGGATTTTCCCGTCCCTCGATGGCGATGGTATCGTAGAACCGCCGCCATAAGTTCTGGTAGGCCGCCTCCTCACGGTCGGCCTCAGGCAGGGTGAAGGAATCCATGGGGACAAGCTGGAACTCATGAGGGCGGTAGATGAGGGCGGCGCGGTGGACCTCGTCGTAGATGAGGAAGTTTTCCTCAGGCAGACGAGTGGTGAAATGTTCGACCAGCAGGGGCAGGACAAAGTTTTTCGGCCCGATGATCGAGACCAGCACTCCATGATGGATAGAAAAACGGATAAAGCCGCTGAGCAGGTGAGCCTCGTGGGTCAGGTGGAAAACCGCCCGGTCCAGCTGATGAACCGTCTCGTTTTGCAGCATGAAGGTGACGTTGGGACCTATTCTGTAGCCCAGCCGCAGAAAGTCCAGCAGGAGCCGCTCCTTGCCCTCCCGGCAGGTCAGAAAGCCCAGCCGTACCTGCTCCTCTGCGGCGGACGAGATTTTCCGGGGAATGGAGCGGAGCACCCGCTGGGCCTTGACAAGGTCGGTTTCGATGTAGGAGGTACGGTAGAGCAGACTTTCAGGGGCGTCGCCGGCCGTGATCTGCAAGGGCAGCTCCCGCCGGTAAAAGCTCTCGAAGACGCAGGTGAGAAAGCCCTCGAAGCTCCCGTCGTACAGATAGACCACATCGTCTTCCCACTTCTTTACATCTGTCCGGTCCGGCATTTGGTCACATCCTCTCGCGTAACGGGGGGCGGGGCGAAAAGGGAGAGCTGTTCAGGGGCGGCGGGCAGTCCCGCCAGCATCCGGCCATACAGGTCTCCCTGATCCCCCGCGTACATGGCGGCCTGGCACCTTTCTGAAACCATAGAACGGAGCACCGCGTCCTCGGTGACCTTCAGTCCCTCCTTCAGCTTGCCCTTACAGAGGATAAAGTACTGGGCCCTTTTCAGCACCACCCCCAGCCGTTTGAGACCGGCGTAGTCCAAGGAGCCTTGACGGCGGGCGGTCAGGATGCGCTGGCAGCTGCGCACGCCGATGCCCGGCACCCGCAGCAGCAGCTCCTTAGGGGCGGTGTTGACCTCCACCGGGAACAGCTCCATATGGTTGAGGGCCCAGTTGCATTTGGGATCGACCAAGGGATTCAGGTGGGGATGAGCCGGGTCCAGCAGCTCGGAGGCCGAGAAGCCGTAGAACCGCAGCAGCCAGTCGGCCTGGTAGAGCCGGTGTTCCCGCAGCAGAGGCGGCGGGGTGCCGGCGGCCGGGAGCAGGGGGTTGGTGGAAACCGGCATATACGCCGAGTAAAACACACGCTTGAGGCTGTACTTTTTGTATAACGCCTCGGTTAAGGACATGATTTGGTAATCGGTGTCTGGAGTGGCCCCGATGATCATCTGTGTGCTCTGGCCGGCGGGAGCGAAGGCCGGGGCGTGCCGGTATCGGACGATTTCCTGCCGGTTCTCCTGAATACGGCCCGAGATAAAGCCCATGGGTTTTACAATGGATACCTTGGACTTGTCCGGCGCCAGCAGCTGTAGGCTTTTCTGGGAGGGCAGCTCGATGTTGACGCTCATTCGGTCGCAGAGCAGACCCATCCGGGAGAGCAGCAGGGGGTCTGCGCCGGGGATGGCCTTGGCGTGAATATATCCGGAAAAGCGGTATTCCTCCCGCAGAATCCGCAGGGTTTCGGTCATCCGCTCCACCGTATAGTCGGGATTGCGCAGCACGCCCGAGCTGAGGAAGAGGCCTTCTATATAGTTCCGCCGGTAGAACTGCATGGTCAGGTCGGCCAGCTCCCGGGGGGCGAAGGTTGCCCGCGGGGTATCGTTGGTCCGGCGGTTGACGCAATACTGACAGTTATAAATACAGGAGTTGGTCATCAGCACCTTGAGCAGGGAAACGCACCGCCCGTCTCCCGCGAAGGAGTGGCAGATGCCGCAGGCTGTGGCGTTGCCGATGGAGCCAGGGGCCGCCTGCCGGTCCACACCGCTGGAGGTACAAGCCGCGTCGTATTTTGCCGAGTTGGCCAGAAGGGTGAGCTTCTCCATCATATCCATATGCAGCGCCTCCAATCGAACTCTTGTTCTTTCTTCTGTAGCTTAGTATATGACAGAACGCATGTTCTTGTCAAGGTAAAAAATTGTAATTCTTGATTTTTGAGGTAGGGGGTTCATTTAGCATCATATGTTTTTTTGTCGGGATAGAGGTTTCGCGCCAGATTTCATTTTCTTCTTCCTCTATTATCTGATCGCGAGGCGCGACATACTTTTCTTTGCGCGAAGAAAAGTATACAAAAGACACACCAGAGGGAAACCCTTCCTGGCCGACACAGAGGGCTCCGCCCTCTGGACACCCGCCCTACGGGGTACCTCCCTACAACCCTGTCCTTAACTCTACCCGCTTCCCCTCAGCCGCAGGCTGCTAACTGAACGCTTCCCGTTAGTAGCTCCAAGACAAGTACTCCCCATTCCTAGTCGGCCTCTTCTGTCATCTACTCTCGTAGCTATGAACTGGGTCGTTTAAAACTTTGTCGATAAACCCTCTGCTTTCCTTTACTTCTCTGCCTCCCACTTACTTGCCTAAAAGCTAACGTTTTCCGCTCGCTATCGGTGGATAAGTGAAACGTAGCCAACTGAAGCTCAGAACAGTGTCGGCGGGAGTGAGCTCACAGACCAGTGTACTGTTATATCCCGCCGGGCTGCTGAGAGGCTGCTAAGTTCCTGACCAAAAATTGGAACGATTTTTGGGTTTTTCAGCCTAAAGAGAGGCACTACTTGCTGCATTCCTCCCAGGTTCCGTCGCCAGCGGGGGTCACGGGGGCGGCCAGCCCCCGTGCGCGTTTTTCTCCCCCATCTTTTGTCGCGTCACAAAAGATGGGGTCG
>JAAVYX010000060.1 GCA_022791355.1 Clostridiales bacterium
ACTCGTCCTGTGCGAAAATTCCGTCAATTCCTCTATTTTCAAACAAGCCCTAGGCAGTCGAGCATCCTAAGGGATGTCCAGCTGCTCTATGACCTACAGTCGGAAATGTAAAGTATTTCCGACTGCTCTATGGCTTTACAGTTGGAAATTCAAAAAATTTCCTCCTGATCCGACCCGTCGTAGCGCAAAAAGTTTTCATACTCCTTACGGGCGCGGACAACCGCCGGATTCTCTTGAACCGGCGGCCCATCAGTCTTACGGCCGTCCTTTGGCCGCCAAAACATGCCAGCCCCGGCCAAAAGCCCTAGGATAAACCCCATAAGCGCAGTCAGTATGTACATATGCGTCTCCTCCTTCCGGCGAAATACTTGGTATGCTTTCAGTATAGCGGTAAGCCGCCGGTCAAACCGGCCAAACCGAGCGGAGCGGTTAAAAAATATGGGGCGGAGCAACCCCTATGACCATCCTCCTTGAAAGTCTTCCGTACTGAGCATCCCCCGGGCCCTTCTGACCCGGACGGCCGGGTCGACGGGTACAAAATGCTTCATATCCTGAAAGGCGTAGCGTAAAGCGTCCATCAAGTGATTGCAGCTGTCCGTCGGTTTGTTAAGACTTTTGCCGCTCTTGTCCTTTTCCCAGCAGTAGGCCGAAAGCTCCATAATAGCGTTCTTGCAGACGGGATGTACGATCATCTCATATTCCTGTAAGGCCGCGATGCCGTGGAGAATACTGTCCTTCCCCTTGACCGACGGCGTCACCCGCCCGATCCCCAGTCGCCGCAGATCCTCGTTGCTTTTAGGCTCGGCCGCGTCGGCGATGATCCGTTCCTTTTGGTACCCCTTGCGCCGGAGCATCTCGGCGATGTGGGAGTTGAGCATCCCGGTCTCGTAGTGCTCGTCAAAGATATAAAGCTTGCGGTCTATGGGATTGGCCGCCGCCGCGATAAAGGCGGCCGGATCGTTGGAATACCCGTAATCCAACCCGAATATCCGGCGGTACTTCCAGCTTTCGTCCGCCTGCATCCCGTCCTTCTCGATCAGACCGATCTTGTGCGGGTCGAAGTCCTCTACCCACCACCTCTCAAAAACCAATCCCTCGGCAATTCCCCAGTTTCCCAGTCCCGCCACCTGATACCGCCGTGGATTTTCCTTCTCCATCCGGGCGAATACCGCCCGATCGGTCTCGTCTAAAAACTCGTTGTCCAGGTAGGTTGTCGTGTAGATGTCGGCTTGATCGTCCGGCTTATCGAAAAATCGGGCCTTTAGCCAGTGGTTTTCGCTCCAGGGGTTGAAGGTCAAGGTGGTCTGTTTGAACAGGGGAGGAGGGACTAAGCCTCGCGGCACGGATAAATCCAGCTTCTCAAAATCGGCCTCCTGAGCGATCTCGTAGGCTTCTTCAATCCATACCCAGCAGAGATACCCCTTGTCCACTGTTGTGGAGGCAAGCTTTAATACGTCGTCAAACCCCCGGAACAGCACCCGTTGCCCGGTGGGAGTATAGATAAGCTCCATCGGAGAAACGGTGCGCTTCCAAAGCCTCGAAACTCCCAGGCGTTCAGTAGCCCAGCAGAGCTGGGCAAAGGTGGAGGAACGGTGTGTGTCCATAACCTGCCGGACCACCAGCAGATTCGCGCCGGGATATCGCATCATGCGCAGGATAAGATTCAGAGCCGTCGTAGCGGACTTCTTGGAGCCCTTGCCCCCCTTGAGCACCCGATACCGTTTCTTAGAATGCCAAAAATCCCCGTACCCTCCGCCTACGATTTTGGACAGACGCGCACCGTCGTCTTTATTTGAGGTCGTCAATAAACTTCACCACCAGGCCGCCTCTTTCGTCCCTTTCGTCCGCCATGGTCCGAATCTCCTTGATAGCGGCCAAATCTCCTCCCGCAGCCTTGCGGAAAAGGGCCAAAGCCAGCCCCATGGCGTTGCTCATCTCCTCTTCGGGAATACCCGCTAGGGCCGCCGTCCGTCGTTCCTCCTCTGGCATGTCCAGCCGCAGCAGCAGCTGTAAGCATTCCCGTAAGGCCTTGCGTCTGCGCCGCGCCGCCCCCGAGGCCTTGCCTGCCTTCCGGGCGTTTTCCCGGCGCTGCTCCGGGGTCAAACGCCCGCCCGGCCCCGCCGGGGTGAACTGCCCCGAATTTGTCTTGGGCATCCAAACCATCCCCTTTCGATTCCAGTAAATTTGAGCAAAAGCCGAACAGCCCGCCCGTCTTCCAGTCTGCCTCGCCCGTGTGATAACCTCCCATACGTCCCGCCCGATTTACCGCCGTAAAATCCGCCGGTATATGCTTCGCGCCGCCTCGGGCGACAGCTCTCCGCCGGTCAAACGGGCCACCTCGTCCCAATGCAGCCCCTGTAAGGCCTTCAGACGTACAATCCGCCGGTCCCGTAAACTGGGCAGCCCGCCTACAAACTTCTCAATGCGCGTCTTGGCCTGTAAAAGCCGGACCAGACGTCGCCGCATACCTTCCAGTAAGGCCTTGCCGTCCTCCCCGGCGCAGGTCCCCGAAAGGGTTATGGAGCATTTTAAATAGGGGAAGGAGGTCATAGACCCCGATACCGTGTCGGCCGCAGACATGCCGTGCAGAGAGACCTGCAGGTTATCCCGCAGCTCCTGTATTTCGGCAATGATCTGAGGATAAGATTCCAGCGTTTGTTTGTCCAAAGGGATTCCCGCCTTTCTTTTTGGTGTCCGCTGGTATCGTAGCATGCCGACCATATGACATACCATGACATGCCGCGCCTCCAGACCAAAGCGGACGCGCCCTCGTCAGGACCAAAAAGCATCCTGTAAAAATCTCCTCCAAACCGTATATTGGAAGATTCCGGCGGAATACTATGCGTAAACCAATCAAAAGGAGTGATACGCATGGCAAACCTGACTACAAAGGAATTGTCCGCCCTGGAAGATCTGTTGAGCATGGAGCAGCTGCTGATTAAGAAGTATAAAATGGTGGCCAGTATGGCTACGGACCAGGAGATCAAAACCAAGTGCGACCAAATCGCGAACAAGCATCAGGAGCATTTCAACCGGCTGATGAGTCATCTGAACTAAAGGAGGAGAATAGGATGAATATAACCAATCCCATGCAGGATAAGGAGCTCATGGACGACGTTCTGACCTCTCAGAAAATGATGACGTCCAATTATTCCATCTATGCCAACGAGTGCGCCGGCCAGTCCCTGCGGACCGACATGCTGAATCTCCTGCGGGAGGAGCATGAAATCCAGGCCGACCTGTTTTATCAGATGCAGTCCAAGGGCTGGTATCCCACGCCGCCTGCCGAGCAGCAGAAGATCAATCAAACCAAGCAGAAATTCTCCCAGGCCTCCATGTAACCCCGGGAGGGATACGGCGGGACCTCCGCCCGTATAACGCAAAGAATCCCCCGGCGGTAGTTTACCGCCGGGGGATTCCCATATCCGCAGCCATAGCCCCGCCGCATCCGTCCATACGGCGGCCGGCTGGGCCCCTTTGAAGCCTGTACTTCAAGCGCATTACAAAACATTCTTCTTCGGCTTTCCATACGTCATACAATGTCATGCCTGCATTACAAATGCAATGCAGACTTTTTGGAATCTGTGTTTAATAATGAATTTGTAAATGAAATTTGATATAGAAGAGGTGTAAAAATAAAGAACACGTTTGTATAGGTCAGAGAGACCAAGATATAGAAATACAATAAGTGAGGAGATTGAACAAATATGTATGAAGAATTGTTGGCGGAGAGGTTAATTAAACTCCGAATGCAAAAAACGTATCGGCGCGAGAAATGAGCCTGTCGATAGGACAAAATGAAAGCTACATCAATCGCATCGAGAACAAACAAAGCCTTCCCTCCATGCAAGTCTTTTTTTACATATGCAAATATTTGCAGGTCACGCCGGAAGAATTTTTCGCCGTAGGGAAGTGTAACCCGCAGGAGATACAGGCGCTGATGGAAGCTGAATGCGGATAACTTTTCCCTCATGAAAATGATTGTCAACGCCTTAAATTCATTTTATAAAAGACGACTGTAAAAACGGCCCGGGTTTGGTTTTTTATTGCTTTGCCAAAGGCAAACGAAACCCAACGGTTCCATCCAACTACCGGGGTAATAGAAGGGGCCTAGAGACGCTTTCGTGCGGGTAAAGGTACGCAAACGCCGGGACGCCATACGCTCCTGGACCAGGTATTGGAGAAACGATAGAAGAAAATCCGCCGCAAACGCTCTGGTCTAAAAATCTCCCCATAAACCCTCAAAAGCAAAAACCCCAATTCATCCAATTCGATACCAAACGACATAACCCCCCCTGCAAATGTGACAAAAATCCGCCGCGTCCCGGTCCTATAATACTAAGTATAGCCCGGGACGTGCATAGCGCGTCCGTCGGCGGAAAGGGGGAACCGGCCGTTGACCGTATACATAGACCTGCTCTTTTTTCTAAACCTGCTGGTGGATTATTTCATCCTTTCCCTAACCTCCCGCCTCAGCGGCGCGGCCGCGGGCTTTTTGCGGCAGCTGGGCGGCGCGGCGGTGGGGGCTCTTTTTTCCTTCATCATCTTTTTGCCCGCCCAGTCCCTGCCGGTGGAATGGCTGGCCCGCCTGGCCTTTTCGGCCGTCATCATCCTGTGCGTCTACGGCTTCGGCGGTATCCGGCGGTTTCTGCGGCTGCTGTTTACCTTCTATGCCGTCTCCCTGCTTTACGCCGGCTTCATGCTGGCGGTGTGGTTCTTATGCCATCCCGCCGGTATGGCCGTGCACAACGGCGTGGTGTATTTTTCCATATCTCCCATCGTACTCTTGGCCGGAGCCGGCCTTGCCTACCTTGTCATCTCCTTGGGCCGGCGGCTGATGCGGCGGCCGGCCGCCGCCGGACAGCGGCGGGAAATAGAGGTCCGGCTCTACGGCAAACAGGTGCGCCTGACCGCCCTGGTGGACACCGGCCATTCCCTCACTGATATCCTGTCCGACCAACCGGTGGTCGTAGCGACCCTTTCGGCCATAAAACCCCTGCTTCCGCCCGAGACGCTGCCCGCCTTTGAGGGAATCGGCCAGCCGCCGGGGGATATGGCCGGCCGCTACCGGCTGATTCCCTACAGCGTGGTGGGCGGCGGCGGTTTACTTCCGGCCTTCCGGTGCGACGGCGCCTGTGTTCTTCCGGCCCTACCCGGCGGAAAACGCCCGGGTGCCATCCCAACCACCCTGCGGTGGACCGAGGGGAACCGAGCGGCCGAACCCAGCCTGCGCTTTCCGGTGGACCGGGCTGCCGGTCCACCGGTCGAACCGGCGGGAGAACCGCCCGGCGCCCCGGCCGTCATAGCCGTCAGCTCTCAGCCTTTGGGGAGCGACTATGACGCGATCATCAGTCCCGAGCTGCTGGAACGGGAGAAATATGGAAAAAGGAGCCGAAAGAAATGCGTCTCATCACAAAACTGCGGTTAAAGCTCAGCCTCTGGCTGGCCGGCCGGATAGGCCGGCGGGCCAACCCGCTGCATTACATAAACGGTCCGGAGACCTTGCCGCCCCCCCTCACTCCCGCCGAGGAGGCCGACCTGATGGCCCGGTACGAAACGGATAACCAAACGGTCAAGGAGGAGCTGATTACCCATAACCTGCGTCTGGTGGTCTATATCGCCCGCAAGTTCGACGCGGCCGGCGCCGGGGTGGAGGACCTGATTTCCATCGGCACCATCGGACTTATCAAGGCGGTAAATACTTTCTGTCCCGAGCGGAAAATCAAGCTGGCCACCTACGCCTCCCGCTGCATCGAAAACGAGATTCTCATGTACCTGCGCAAAACCACCGCGCTGAAAACCGAGATATCCATCGACGAGCCCCTGAATATCGACTGGGACGGCAACGAGCTGCTCCTGTCCGACGTGCTGGGCAGCGACGGGGACGAGGTAGGCAAAGGGGTGGAGCAGGAGGACGAACGTAATCTGCTCCACCGTATGGTAGACCGTCTGAATCCCAGAGAGCGGCAGATCATGCAGATGCGTTTCGGCATGGCCGGCTACCGGGAATATACCCAAAAGGAGGTGGCCGACTGTCTGGGCATCTCCCAGTCCTACATATCCCGCCTGGAAAAACGCATCATCGGCCGTCTGAAAAAGGATATCGAGCGGGCGGTGTAAAAATCTGTATAAAAAACTGTTTTTATATTGTCAAGAGAAGTTTCGCGTAATGTGTTCCCAGATGTTTCTCCAAAACGAAATCGAGTAGCGCGCCCTCTTTCCCAGCCCAGTAAACGAGCAAGATCAGCCGCGCAATATCCCGCCTGGTAATAAAAAATAAAATACGAAACGAAAAAAGAACCTGAGATATCATCTCAGGTTCTAATCATATGTACCGCCTTTTCCTTTTTGAGGTAATATATAAGCCGCCAGGAATAAAAAGCCGCCAGGAATAAAACAATATGACGCTCATCCCGCAAAGCGCCAGTATGCAAAACGCAAAGGCTTTGCAAAGCCCCTTGGCCTCGATCATACGGTTCCATCCTTTTAAAGTTGGCCCTGTACGGCAGAAAACCGCCGTACAGGGTTTCATAATTTATCGGTCGCTGTACTGCCGCATGGTAACGCCGCTAGAAGACAATCCGTTTCTTTGTAGAGCTGGCGGTAATTATCCCCTCCATAATATCGGTGAATCGTATCTACATCCATGGTAATAGAGGCATGACCCTCGTTATACTTCCGTAGTTGTCCGGTGTGCGGCTGCCCATAATCAATACGGGAAGCGAAGGCGCCGTCTTATCCGGCGGATTTAAATTTTCGTTCGGCCCATCGAGGGCATCACAAAAATTATGTTTTGCAGGACAAAGCATAATTTGCTTCTCATTTTAGCTGGGAAACCGTCCGTATATAACGCTTTTTCACTGGAATCCGAGAGTGTCCGAGAGTAAAACCGAAAGTATAAATATGATACGCTTTTTGCGCCGATTTACAATATTGATTGAATCGATATGAAATAGACGTGTAAATAGAGTAGCAGTATACTATAAAATAAAGTCGGGGTATAAGCCGGCTGCATTTTTCATATATGGAGAGGCGTGTATGAACATGAAAACGAAAAGAAAACGTCTGCTGGCGATTGCGGCGGCCTTTGTGATGACCGCCGCGGCCGCCGGTATTGGAGGACTGCCCATGAAAGTATATACCCCTGGACGATGGTCCGAACGCCCTCTATACCCTGCACCGCATAGAGGAGGACGGCGGAGCGACCCGACTGGAGGCGGCGGAGATGGACGGCAAGCTGCGGATTACGACCGACCGATTGGGACTTTTTGTGCTGACCGCAAAAGAGAAAAAGTTTGTGCTGGGCGGCCTGGATAAGAACGGAGCGATCACGATTGCCGACGTGATGGAGGCTTGTAAAGTTTTGGCCCGCCAGTCGGCCGGAACTGCGCCTACCGATGAAGAATTGGCCCATGGCGACCTGGATAAGAACGGAGAGATTACCATTGCCGACGTGATGGAAATCTGTAAGATGCTGGCTCGTCAGGCCTAAGCCAAGCCGGTATAATCAAAACTACCCGTAAACAGGCGGCTTGTACAGGCGCCGGAAGGGCTGCTTATCGGTTTAGCCCCTCAAGAGGCGTCCCAAAAGCCGCGGCGTCGCGCCCACGGCAATCCGTAAGCGTATCAAATCCGTTTGCCGCGAGAATGGATACGCATTCCATTGCTGCTTATTTTGCAGTTGCCTTGCAAAAGCTCGATTCCCTTTGGAAAGCGTTTTCTTTGTACTCCCCCGCCAACGCCGGGGAACGCAAGTTAAAGCGACAATAAAGGAGCGGGACGGTAAATGAACCGTCCCGCTCCTTTTGGTCTCTGATATTATTCAGCCAAATTCTTCATTTCGGTCATGCGCAAAAGGGTGCAGCCGTAGGGGATAAAACGTTTTTCCTCCCGTTCGCCGACAGCCGCCCCAGACAGGTCGGCGGGGACCAGGCCGTCGGTCTCCCATTCCACCGGCCGGCAGGGGACCTGTACGCTGACCGCCGCCCCGTCGGGGGAGAAGGGATAATCCCCCGGCTCCTTTTCCGTAAAGACCAGAGCCGACGGGTCCTCCAGATCAAAAGCGTACTTCCACTCGCTGTCGTTATACAGCTCCTCGTTTTCCATCCACCAGGGCTCGCCTTCCTTGTGCTGCTTCTCGGCCCGCTCCTTGACGTAGAGGGAGTAAACCAGCGGCCCTCGTGTGAGAACCCGGGCGTTGCGCGGCCGCTCCGCCAGCTTTGCCTCCATGGGGAAGGTAACCGTCCATTCGGTTTGTCCCTCGAAGGTGCGGTCGACGACGTAAAAGCCCTCTTCCACACGGCCGGCCGTCCCGAAATCAGGCGCGCCGCACCAGCCGGGTACGCGCAGCCGCAGCTTGAAGGAAACCGGCCGGTCGCAGGCAACCGTAAACCGCACGGCGTCCCGGAAGGGATAGGCCGTATCCATCGCAACCGTAACCGGTACGCCGTCGATTTCAGTATACAGCCCGGCGGGGGCGTAGGCCAGTACGGTTACCCCGTCCTCGGCCTTCATAAAGACCGATTCGGCAAACTTGGGCCAGCCCTGGTGCATATTGGAGGTGCAGCAGCCGTAGTTGGGCTCTACCCCGAACAGGTTGGCCTCGGGACCATTGGTGCCGAAGTTGGGCTTGGGGTTGTACCGGCAGAAGGGCTGGTTGACCTGCTGGTCGTACTGATGGGCGTTCATGTCGGGGGTGAAGGTGGCGGGGAAGGCGTTGAAGGCGGCGGCCTCCAGCCGGTCGCCCCATACGCCGTCGCCAGTGAGGGCGAAAAGGTGCTCGAAGGAGTACATCAGCTCGGCCACGGCGCAGAGCTCGGTGCCCTGGAAGGGACTGTCCCCGTCCAGACACTCGTCCCCGGAAAAGACCCCGGTGGCCATGCCGTGATACCGCATGAGGGTATCGAAGGCCGCCTCGCCGAAGGCGGTATCCGACGTATCGCCGGTCAACCGGCCGTACAGCGCCGAACCCTTGAGCATCATGGCGTTGTTGACTACATGGTTGAACTGGCCCCAGTGGGTTTTTTCGTTGACCGTTTTGTAGGGCCAGCTTTGGCCGAAAAAGGCCTTCCAGTCAAAACCGGAGCCCCGAAGCTTGGCGGCCAAATGTAAAAGCCATTCCTCGCCCGACCGTTCGTACAGCCAGAAAACGGCGATCAAGCCCTCGTACCAGCGGGTCTGAGCCCAGCCGAACAGGGTGTTGCCGTCCACATGCCGGTCGAGACAGCGCAGCGCGCGGCGTACCGGCTCCTCCACCCGGTCGTCCCCGGTAGCCCGATGGTAGACGACCAGCACCTTGAGAATCAGCAGATAGGCCCAAACGTCGTACCGCCCCCGGTCCTCGCAGGGACAGATCCAGCCGTCCTCCTCCTGGGCCGCGATGATGCCGTCAATGTACCGGACGGCGGTGGCCTTGAGCTTTTCATCGTCCAGCAGCCAGGCCAAGGGGATCAGACCGTCCAGCCAGTAAGGGACCCGTTCCCAGCCGTCGGCTGTCCCGCCGATCCAGGCGCTGTCCTTTATATCGGGCCAGAATTCGGCTAGGCGGCTGGTAAGCCCCGCCGCCTGGATTTCCAGCTGCCGGCGGAGCCAGCCTGTAGGGCGGATAGAAGGGGTGTTGTAAAAGGTATAGGGATTTTTTTTCAGCATGGTGCAGTCCTCCTGATTGTTTTCTTATATGTTTTGTTTTTGGGTTTAGTTAGAATATTTTTGGACGAGGGGGAATTTTCGCGCCAGGTGCGTCTTTGTTATTACTCCAATACCATATCTAATAGCGCGCCCTCCTCTTTTGTAAAGCGATAAAAAAGAGGGAAAAGGGCTCTCAGGGGGGCCGCCCTTGCGCCCGCCGTTGGTGACGGAACTAGCAAGAAATGCAGCAAGTAACGCCTCTTAGAAGATTGAAGCCCCAAAATCGTATCTATTTTTGGTCAGGAACTAAGGAGGCTCTCATAAGCCGGCGAAATCTAACATAGCCTGGTCTATGAACTCGCCTGCGGCTGCCTCCAAGGCTGCAACCGACCTGCGGCTATTATAGCAAAGCGCCGCCGCCCTGACAATACGTCCGCTTTGGGATTCGCGTGTGAAAAAGCGGTGAAGAAGGGAGAATTTCCGACATTTGGCCTTTCGGCTTTTTGTTGCATAAAAGGTATTTATATTGTATAATGTCTGCAACGCAGACATTATACCCGACGGATGGCCCCACGCCGGGGACGGCGGGGATGCCGATTATA
>JAAVYX010000061.1 GCA_022791355.1 Clostridiales bacterium
GAAGACAACCCGGCGCGCGGCAATTTTATCCCTGTAAAACCGTTTTATACCTGGTCAATCAATGGTAACGATGACAGAGAAACTCTGCCCGGTCCTCTGTACGAAACCAAAGAAGAAAAGAATATCCGATACGCAATATTCCTTTCGACAATTACAAAATCAATCAGCCCCGAACGCTATGACCTGCGTTGCCGCATTTTTTGCGCTCAAACAAAATCCGCTATATTTTTTTGTTTTAAAGACAGACTCCATAAAAATCCTTGCACTTTTTTGCCCGCTCCTTTATACTGAAAACAGACGCTCCGCACATGACCGACTTTGTGCGCGCAAAATAGAAAGGGTGTGTTTTGCATGGATGAAAACAATAACCTTCAAAATTCGCAGGACTGGAACCCGGTTCCCCCGCCCGATCCCACTGTGAGCGGCGCCCAGCCGCCCGTGGGTCAGCCTGCGGTCCAGCCCCCCGTTCCCCCGGCCCAGCCTCCCGTTCCTCCGCCGGTCCAGCCCCCTGTGAACGGCGGCTTCCAGGGCGGCCCGACTCCGCCCGCTTATCCGCCCCAGCCCATGGGAGGCCAGCCTGGCTTTAACGGTCAGCCCGGCTTCAACGGCCAGCCCGGGTATGTCCCTTATAACGCTATGCCGCCCCAGCCCTTAAAGCAGCCCGGCGATTCAACGGCTGTGGCCGCTTTGGTTATGGGTATTGTCGGCTTGGTCTGCTGCGGCGGCGGTATCGTATCCATTCTGGCTATCGTTTTCGGCTTTATGGCCCGGTCCAAGGGCACTGATAAGGGAGGCATGGCTATAGCCGGTATTGTCATGGGCTTTATCGGCTTGGTCGGCGGCATTGTGATTAGCGTTATCTTTGCCGCTACCGGCGCTTTGGCGGAGCTTATGAACAGCAACAGCTACTACTATTATTAAAGCAAAAACCGCGTTTCCGATTGCATGGAAACGCGGTTTTTTCATACGGGCTTTCGGTCCAGGATACCGGCGGCGGGATATACCGGCCTTTGTCTGCCGGAAGGCGGAACAGATAGACGCCGACCGGCGTCCCGCTCTCCCGGCAGGAAAATTACCTGAACGGACCTATGGGCTGTATTTACAGATTGGCGGCCCCGCGCATGCATATGCCGTTCGCATACGGTAACCGAAACGGAGAGACGGACGGCGAGAAGGGGAGGGCGGCATGGAAGCGGCGTCTGTAATGGGTAAAATACAAGCGATATGCTCGGTTTATGATGGGATTTTGTTTCACCATGGCTGCAAGCTGTACTGCGATAAAAATATCCTGGCGTTTACAGGCGTGTTTACGAAAACAATACCTGTTTATGCGATTTTGTGGATTGGAGAGGGCGAGCGGCTGTTTTTTCGCCGTAAGGGGGTCGTCGAGCTGATTTATATGGATCAGCGCAGGGGCAAGAAGCAGACGATTTGGGTGAACTGCCTAATCCGTAAAAAACGAGATTAAATTTTAGACCGGCTCAAAAAAGGAAATCGCTGGAAATCGGGCTGTATCGATTGCGGGCAAACAAATCAAAAAGAGGCCGGGGACCTTTGAAGGTTCCCGGCCTCTTTATCTGCGGAGGGCTTGCGTTACAGAGCCGCATCGTAACCGATTTCCTCGATGGCGGCCCGCAGGCTTTCGGCGGCGACGGCCGCCTCGTCATAGGTGACGGCGGCGGTCCCGGCCGCCAGGTCCACCTTTACCTCCTGCACGCCGGGCTGGGCCTTACAGGCCTTCTCCACGGCCGACTTACAGCCGTCGCACATCATGCCTTCTACTTTTATGGTGACTTCCTTCATTTTTTACGCCTCCTGTGTTTTTTCCAATACCTTTACGATTTCGCCCACATACATCCGATGATAATCCTTATCCGGATACCATTTGAGGCAGTCCTTATCCAGAAAATTTTCCTCCTTCAAATCCTGGGCGTAGAGCTTTTTGCAGACCAACACCAGCCGGGCCTCTGCAAAATAGACCGTACCCTCGGCAAAAACCGGGGTGAGGCCGGCGGCGGCGACCTTGTCGATATCCCGGCCCGACTGGGAGCCGCAGATCTTATGGATGTCCTTGCGGCCGCCGTAGAAGCTGAGGGTAAAAAAGTCCTCCCGCTCCAGAAATTCGAAGGTGTACCGCTGGGGGCGGATCATAGCCACGGCGCATTCCTTGCCCCACATCTCTCCGGCAAAGCCCCAGCTGGCCGTCATCATATTGCATTTGTCCGGCCCGCCTGCGGCCACCAGCATCCATTCGTCGGCAATCATCCGCATGAGGTTGCCCTGTATTTCCTTGGGTGCGATTTCCTTAAAAGCCATCTATCGTCCGACTCCTTTCCACACTGGGTTTGCTTACCCTTCTATTATATACGCGCGTCTCGAAAGATAAAGCCTCCATTTGTAAATATTTTCATGCCCGCTGGCGGGCGGCACGGGAGAAAATATGCATTTTATATACGTTATATGCGTGATTTATGCATAATATTGCGTCGGCGTTACCAAGAGGAAAAAGGAAAACGTCTAGCGAGAACAAAAAACGCGCCAAGCGATTGAGGTTTAAAGCAGGATGGTAAAACAGGCTGCACAAAGCGAGAAGAGGAAAATCAGGCGTTTTGTCAAAAACACCAATTTGCATAAGATGTGCATAAAAATTCAAAAAATTGCTTGCAATTGGGGCCCAGTCGTGTATAATGTGAAGAAAGACGGAAAGCGCGGACGGGGCGCGGGCGCTTCCGATGAAAACGAAAAAACCTTGTATAAACGGAGGAGATAAAAATGGGAGACATCAAGAAGGTTGTTTTGGCCTATTCGGGCGGTTTGGACACCTCGATCATCATTCCCTGGCTGAAGGAAAACTACGATAACTGCGAGGTTATCGCCGTGGCGGCCGACGTGGGGCAGGGAACCGAGTTGGACGGCTTGCAGGAAAAGGCCGTCAAGACCGGCGCTTCCAAGCTCTATATCGAGGATCTGACCAAGACCTTTATCGAGGACTTTGTATGGCCCTCTATTCAGGCGGGGGCCAAGTACGAGAACCAGTATCTGCTGGGCACCGCCTTCGCCCGGCCCATCATCGCCAAACGGCTGGTGGAGATCGCCAAGGCCGAGGGGGCCGACGCCATCTGTCACGGCTGCACCGGCAAGGGCAACGACCA
>JAAVYX010000062.1 GCA_022791355.1 Clostridiales bacterium
CAGTGGACGCCCTTATGTGTAGAATATGACGGCAATTCCGATTTTTCAAACTGCCCCTAATATAAATCACATATTTTTTGTATTTTCAATTGCCGGCTGTAGGTTACAGGGCAGTTTGGCATGTTCGCAAAAATTGACTGTGCGATATGGGGCGGAAAGGGCGCTTCTCCCATCCGCCGCTGACAACGCGGTTTACCCCATCCACCACAATCAGAAAGGGCCGGGCCTACCACAGTCCGGCTGGCTGAAAGGAGTTTTTCCATGGACGAATGGGTATCCGATACCGCGCTCCCCGCAGAGGGCGAGGGCGGCTCCCCCGCATCCGCTTCCCCCCTTGGCAATATCGATACCGCCGGCCGCACGGACGGGGTCCTACCAGAGACCCGCGCTTCCAGCCCGCGCGCTTTGGACAATGACCGTCTTGCAGGAATCGAAGACAGCGGCGCAAAACGCGGCGGGACGATTCCAGAAAGAGGAGACTTTCACGCAGAGCAGCGGGAAGCGTTGGACGGACGAGATGGTTTTGATCCGTCGCTGGGGACGAACGAGGGATTATCCGACCGGGAAGGGGTAAGGGAAGGCGCGCCGGCTCCTGCCTTTACCGTACCGGTCAAGTACAACAAGCAGTACCGGGAGCTGACCCCGGAGGAAGCCGGCGTTTACGCCCAAAAGGGCATGAAATACGACGCGATGGAGCCCGAGCTGGCCAAACTTCGTCAGATGGCGGCCGCTTCCGGCCGGTCCTTGGGACAGATGATCGGCAGTATTTACAAGGCAGGAGAGGAGTTGGCCCGGCGGGACTGTATGCGCCTGGCGGGCGGAAATCAACGGTTGGCTGATCTGCTGCTGGACGCCTACTCTCAAAAAAGCGGAAAGGCCTATGGGGACATGCTGGCCGCCGAACAGAAGGCGCTTCAAGCGGAAAAGGCCCAGGACAAGGAGCGGCTGGCCGGCGAGTTTTTAGAGCTGAGCCGGGAGTGTCCGGAAATCGGCAGCCCTGACGATCTGCCCGACGCCGTGCTGGAGGCCGCTGTACGCAAGGGAACCTCTCTGACCGCCGAGTATCTGCTGTACCGGCATCGGGAGGAACGGCGGGTACAGCGCGCCGAGCAGGACCGGCTAGCCGCCGCCCAAGCGGCGGCCGGCAGTATGCAGGAGTTCGCCGGGGCGGCCGACGGGCCCGCTCTCTCGGCCATGCTGGACGGCGTCTGGCGATAAGGCGAGCGACGGTCCTCCATACGCGGACAAGCAAGCCGGTTCGACCGGCGAAAAAAAGGAGTTTTACCATTATGGCAATCAATACCTTAGCGTTTTGCGAGAAGCTTTCGGGCGAGCTGGACAAGGCTCTGGTTCAAAAGTCGGTCACCTCGTTTCTGGCCGACAACGCCATGCGGGCCAAATTCGTAGGCGCGAAAACCGTACTGCTGCCCGACATCGACTTTCAGGGGCTGGGCGACTACAACCGGGACGAGGGTTTTGTAAGAGGCTCGGTAACGGTGGCCCACACCCCCTACAATCTGACCATGGACCGGGCCCGTACCTTCTCCATCGACCGGGAGGACATGGACGAGACCGGCATTGCCGGGCTGGCCGGTCAGGTGCTGGGCGAATTCGTCCGCACCAAGGTGGCCCCCGAGATGGACGCTTATGTTCTCTCCAAACTGGCCAAGACGGCGACCGACGCAGGGCAGACCTTGTCTCTTACCACGGGAAAGACCGTCAAGGACGGCTGTCTGGACCTGCTGGGCCGTTCCATGCAGGAGGTGCAGAAGGTGGTGGGGTTCGACGAGGAGCTGGTGGCCTTTTTGGATTCCACCGTTTACGCCGCCCTGCTGTCTACACCCGAGTTGTCCCGCCAGCTGGACGCCGGCGACTTTAAGAAGGGACAGCTGTCCACCCAGGTCAAGTACCTCAACGGCATGGCCATTCTGCCCGTACCCGATAGCCGGATGAAGAGCGGGTACGCCTTCAAGGACGGCTCCACCGACGGCGAGGAGGCCGGCGGCTTCACCCCTGTGGACGCGGCCAAGTCTATCGGACTGCTGGTTATGCCAAAAAAGGCCTGCTCGCTGATTAAAAAGACCGAGAAGATTCGGATTTTCGAGCCGGATCAGAACCAGAAGATGGACGCCTATCAGTTTGACTACCGGCTCTACTACGACGCTTTTGTCAAAAAGAGTCACCTGCCGTCTATTTTTGTTTATACGTACTAGAAGCGCCGGGCCAGGCTGCCTGGAAGAATCTCCGTGGTGCAAGAACCGATGGAGCGGCGGTCACGCCGCGCAAACGGTTCTGGAACGGAGCGGGATTCTTCCAGGTAAGCAGCCTGTGCGAGGCGTGACAGAAGCGCCGGGCCGCGTTCATCCGCTGGTCACAGACCGGCTTTTTACAGGCGCTGGGAAGCGTCACAGACATCATACAGAGGAGAAGGAGGTCTCCTTCTCCTCTGCGCTTACGCAAAGGGGAGGTTGCATGCTTCCAAAAGATATTTTTCATGAATACGAAAAGGGCGTACAGTACAAGGCCGCTATAGGCGGCAGGGGTATGTTTGAGCAAAACAAGCTTAACGAACGGTTTTACGCCGGAGACCAGTGGCACGGGGCCAAGTGCGGCGCGGACCGGCCCCTGGTACGCCATAACGTTATCCGCCGCATCGGCGACTACAAGATTTCCATGATCGCCGGCGCCCCCCTTTCGGTTTGCTATTCGGCCGAGGGCGTACCCGAGACCACCGATATCAAGGAGCGGGCGGAGGCGCTGCGCAGTCGGGTTCGGCAGGCTGGGGCGGCGGAGGAGATAGCGGAATCCGAACAGCCGAAGGCCGACGAAATCGCTTTGGTTATGTCGGCCCTCAATGATTACTTCAAGGCCACGGCCGAACGGGTCCGGCTTGACGACTTAAAGCACGACGCGCTGAAGAGCGCCTATCTGACCGGCACCGGCATTCTGTACACCTACTGGGATCCGGACATTCGCACCGGACTATACGCCGACGCGGGACAGACCAAAGCTATCACAGGGGACATTGCCTGCGAACTGCTAGACGTGGAAAACGTCTATTTCGGCGACCCCTCCCGGGACAACGTGGAGAGCCAGCCCTACATTATCTTAGCCCAGCGGCGGAGCGTGGAAGAGCTGCGGCGGGAGGCGGGGCGCAATCGCAGGCCGGAAGCCGAGATACAGGCCATCAAGCCGGACAATGTGGAATACATGGCCGGCGACCGGGCCGACACCGAGCAGACCGACGCCAAAAACTGCACCGTCCTTACCCGTTTGTGGAAGGAATGGGACAAGGAAGGGAAAGAATACAAGGTCATGGCCATGCGAGTGGTGCGCGGCGCCGTGATCCGTTCGCCCTGGGATTTGAAGATACGCCGGTATCCGCTGGCCAAGTTCTCCTGGGACAAGCGGAAGGGCTCCATTTACGGGGACACCGAACTCACCTATCTGATCCCCAACCAGATCGCCATCAACCGGATGGTCACCGCTTCGGTTTGGGCCGTGATGGTGATGGGTATGCCTCTAATGGTGGTCAACAACGAGGTTGTGCCCCAGGCCATCACCAACGATCCCGGCCAGATTATCCGGGTCAACGGCTCGGGGGAGGACGTGGCCTCGGCCGTCCGGTATGTGGCGCCGCCCAACTTTTCTCCCAACTACGACAACTCGGTTAACTCTCTCATTGCCAACACTATGACTCACGCGGGGGCCAACGACGCGGCCCTGGGCGACATGCGTCCCGACAACACCTCGGCCATCATCACCCTGCGGGAAGCGGCCGCGCAGCCCTTACAGCCCTATCAGAACGCCTTCTACGCCTTTATAGAGGAGGTGGCCCGTATTTGGGCCGAATTCTGGCTGTATCTGTACGGCCGGCGCTCTCTAAAAATCGCCGACCGGGAGGGAACCTGGTATCTGCCCTTCGACGGGGCGCGATACCGTCAACTGGCCCTATCGGTCCGGGTAGAGGTTGGCGCGTCTCCCCTATGGAGCGAGACGGAGACCATTCGAACCCTGGACAATCTGCTCGACCGGCAGATTATTACGGCGGAACAGTATCTCCAGCGGATGCCTAAGGGGATTATTCCCGACATGGCCGGCATCGTCAAGGAGATGCCCGGACAGGCGGCGGAGATGAACGCCGGCGGGAGCTTGCCAGATATGGGTCCTGGTATGGATATGGCGGTGGGCTTGCCCGAGGAGCTGTCCAGCGGCATGTCCGGCAGGGCGGCGGAGCTGCCGGCCGACAGGCCTGGCGAGCCGGCTGGGATTGGAATAGATATAGCGGACGACCCCATGGCGCTGGCCGGTATTTTACAGGAAATGCCGCCGGAGGGTATACGGGACGGCGGACAATGGCTGCTTTTGGATATGCTTTGCCGGCTGCCGGACGACCAGTTACAGGCGGTAGCTGAAACGGCGGCCGGGCAGGGCGAACAGGCGGCGGCCGCCCGTCTGCTTGCCGGACTGGAGGAAGGACCGGCCCGGCGGCTGATAGAGGCCTGCGGCTCTGAGGAGGCGCTGGCGGCTCAACTGGCCGCGCTGCTCAGACGGCTGATGGCAGGCGCACGGTCCGTACCGCCGGCGGAGGCGGCGGCTGAAACGCCAGAAGAGGCGGCGGTCATAGAGGCCATCCGGGAACAGCTGGAAACGGACGGCGACGGTTCTGCCCCGGCGGAAGGAGGGAGACGGCATGACGGGTAAAGCCGTTTTGGATCAGGCGATAGGCCTGCTGGGATACAAAAGCGCAGAGGAGCTCTCCGGCCGGTCCGAGATTCTTCTCAAAGGCGCGGCGGCAGTCAACCAGATTTACGCCGATCTGCACTATTTGTGCTCCTTACTCCCCTTCCGGCCCCTCGTCTCTCTAAACGAGACGTTACTGCTGTCCGAACGAGCGGCGGTGGACGTTATGCCCTACGGCGTAGCCATGCTGCTGGCCCAGGGCGAGAGCGACGGAGACAACCAGCAGCTCTTCGCCGAGCTTTACAACCGAAAGCGATCTTCCCTCTCCCGCACCGACAAGGTGCGGGACAGAGAGCCTCGGTGCGGTTTGTAAAATACGTTTGGCGCATACGCGCGAACGCTCGGCATAATCTTTGCGGGGTCCGCGGTTTTACTCGGGGATTGGAGGAGAACGGGCTTTAAATGCTTGCGCCGCGCCCCTAGCCCAGGACAACGGCGCCGGTTGACAGCCTCGGCGGTTTCCCAAGAGAGACGTTTTTAGAAGCTGGCCGCCGGCGGACTTGGCTGTAAGAAGGCAAGGTTCAACTACATACACGACCTAAGGCCGTTCCGGCATTCCGACACTGCGCCGCTTCCTGTAAGGACGCCTGGTCTTTGATCTGGTTAGGATGCGAGATAGTAAAGCGCTAGAAGCTCCTGCAACAATACGCCTGCCGGCTAGATTCTCGCCCGGCCATTGCGGGCCTCGTAATCATATGCCTGCCGGCGTAACACTCGACAAAAAATTTACTGGGAAGGCCGCCCCCCCTTTGGGACGGCCTTTTGCGCAGCCTACGCTGCGCGGGAGGTGTGGCATTTTATATGAAATATCCCAAATGCAATCGAAACGCCGCCTATTCGGTATCGGTCCCCGCTTTATCCGGCGGCGTCAATCTATCCAACGGCGTGAACTTTGCGGCGGACAATCAACTGACCGATTGTAAAAATCTCTATTGGAAGGACGGCGCGCTGCGCACCCGTCCAGGATTTCAGCTGCAAAACACAGTAAACGTTACAACTGCGAAGGAGCCCCTTATCAACGCGACGATGGAATGGAATGGCAAAAACGTTCGTTGTATCGCCAACCGGCTGACCGACACGGATGGACGTTTCCAAGTGCATATAACCTTTTTTACGGCAGACGGAGGTATTCGGTCTACCGCTCCTATTACCCTATCCCCTGAAGACCGGCCGGAAAGTCTGCTGGTCGTATCGGGTCCTTCCACCAAAGGAGAGGGGGTATACGCCTTTATCGGGCTGGAGCAAGGCGGACTGGTATATGAACTGGACGACAACTTATGGGAGCGAATCACCGAATCTGACGTTTACGCTCCTCTGGTTTTGGTCAACGGCAAGGGAAATCTCTATAGCGAGGCGCTGAATGAGATAGGCGCTGAGGCCATCGAGGCCGCGCCGGCCAGTCTCTTCGAAGGCTTCAACACCCTGTTTGGTCGGTTTCGCGCCAGCTTTTTTACCGATGGGAAAAGCACGGTTTTCCAGCTTCCGGGCGGTGCGCTGGCCGACGAGGACATTGAGATTCAGTTTATGCAAAGCCGCCATTTTCATTTGACCATCCAGGCCGGCCAGACCGAAAGCGAACCGGCGCCGATGCTGGCTTTCGCCTTTGCCAAGGTCGACCGGGAAAAGGGCACCATTTCTTTTTTACACAGGGTAGGCGATCTTCTGGTTCCCTTTGCCCTGCCTTTGACGGAGAACGTTTCCAACAGCTTGGTGGTAACTGCCTCTCTGCCGGTAAATACGGGCGGAAAGCTGGGCGCTCCCTTGCGTATGAAGCAGTCCGTATGGTTCGGCGGCAGCTCGCTTGGCGGCGGGAGCCGGTTATTTCTGACCGGCGACCCGCAGGCGCCGGGGATCGTACGCTGGTCGGACTGCGCTTCTCCCCTGTACTTCCCCGAAAACAACTATGCGCGGGTGGGCGGGCCGGAAGCTGTGACGGCCATGGCCAAGCAGGACAACCTGCTGGTCTTTTTCAAGCCGTCTGAAATTTACGCCACCGCTCTTGTAGATGGCAACAGCTACACCCCCGAAGACCTGCTGGCCGGAACCGTAGCCGACGCCACAGCCGTAGCCGCCACCTTCCCCATCACCCAGCTGCATCCTACCATCGGCTGCGACCGACCCGATACGATTCAGCTTTGCGACAACCGTTTGGTTTTCGCACGTTCAGACGGCGGCATCTACACGCTGGTTTCAGCCAATGCCTACAGCGAGAACAACGTTTACTGCCTTTCCCATCCTGTGAAGGCCGCCATGCCCAAGAGCGAGATGTTCTCGGCCGACTGGGACGGCTACTACCTTCTCTTTTCAGCCGTTGATCCGCGGATTATTGTTATGGACTATCGCTCCTATGGCTTTCGTTATGTCTCCTCCTATGCCCGGCACAAGACCGAGGCTCCCTTTTTTCTCTGGGAGAATCCGGCGACGGGCTGTTTTACAGCAGTCAGCGGGCCGGATGGGTTATCGGTCATACGGCGAGAGACAGGGAAAGGCACAGGCTACTCCAACTTTTTGCTCACTGGCCAGACCGACCGTTTAGGAGCGGAAGGCTCTCCCCTGCTGCCCATCGAAGCCTCCTTTCGCACCAAGCTCTTTGACTTTGGCCGTCCCCAGCGGTACAAACGGATTCTATCCTTACATTTGGGCGCGGGCGGAAACGGAGAGATGGAGCTTTTCTTTTTAAGCGAACGAGGCGAGACTCCGGCTCTTGGCCGAAAGGCGCTGCACACCGACAAGCGGCCGGGCGACCCGGGGTACATCCAGACCATGAGTATGTCGGCGGCGGCGCGGGTACGGCAATTTGGAGTGGGGGTACGGGCGAGCGGGATCGCGGCGTTCGACGGCATCGGGATACAATATAAAATTTTGAGGTGATAGATATGGCGCAGTCTCCATACGAAATGAACAAGGAGTATAAAAAAGACCAGGGAAACGGGGTTTGGGAGGATTTAAAGACCATCACAGGCTCCTCGGACCAGGCGCTGGCCGATTACGCCGGCAGCGTTACGGCGGCCTACGACGCGGCCAAGCGGCAGGAGGAGCGGGCGGCCCGGCAGCAGCAGGATGCTCTGCCTCATCAGTATCGCGCAAGCTTTGACAAAAACGAGTTGCAGCAGCTCATCAACGAGCGGCAGCTTAAGGAGCGGATGAACCGTATGGGTCTGACCGACAGCGGCCTCAACCGTTCCCAACAGACCGCCTTACAGCTCCAGCGTTCCAACGCCGACCAGGCTGTTATGCAGCAGAAAAACGCCGCGGCTGCCGCCATCCGCCAGCAGGCGCAGAGCAATCTGTCCGCTCTCGAGCAACAGAAGCTCCAGGCCGTCGCCAACGCCCAGTACAACATGCAGTCCCGCAAGCAGGATTACCTCTATTCCCTATTAAGCGCCGCCAACGACCGTTACGCCAATCTGGCCTCGG
>JAAVYX010000063.1 GCA_022791355.1 Clostridiales bacterium
GACTTTGCTCCGACGTGGTGCGCCAGGAGGGACTCGAACCCCCGACCTTTTGATTCGTAGTCAAACACTCTATCCAGCTGAGCTACTGGCGCGTGCATACCAGAAATCTGGTACTAAAAAATAATAGCATAACCCATCTGAAAAATCAAGACCTATTTTTCCTTTTTTCCCTTTTTCTCCTATAGACACGGGCGGACGCGGCAGCGAAGGAGACAAACCCAGGCGGTATAGCGCCGGCAAACGCCATACCGCCCCGGTTTTACACGGGCTGCGCTGCATAGACCGCGCCGGTCCGCCTTACTTATCCTCCAGCACAAAGCCCACCTTTTTGCGAACCTTGGCCAGGGTGCGGGCGGCCAGCCGGGCGGCCCGTTCCGAGCCCTCCTTATAGACCGACATCAGATAGCCCTTGTCGGCGATCAGCCGGTCGTAGGCCTCCCGTACCGGACGAAGGGTCTCCACCACGGCCTCGCCCACGGCCGTCTTGAAATCGCCGTAGCCCTTGCCTTCAAACTCGGCCTCGATCTGCTGGGCCGTCCGGCCGGTGACGGCGGCGTAGATGCCGATGAGGTTATTGACCCCGTCCTTGCCCTCGCCTACGCAGACCCGGGCCTCCGAGTCGGTGACCGCCCGCTTGAACTTGCGCATAACGTCCTCCGGCTTATCCAGGATAGCCACCCATGCGTTGACGTTCTCGTCCGACTTGGACATCTTTTTAGCGGGATCCTGTAAGGACATGACCCGGGCCCCGGCGGGAGGAATGTAGGGGTCGGGTACGGTGAAGAGGCCGCTGTAAAGGTTGTTCATACGCACGGCGATATCCCGGGTAATCTCCAGATGCTGCTTCTGGTCGGCCCCCACCGGCACCAGGTCGGCCTGATACAAAAGGATATCGGCGGCCATGAGGGCGGGATAGGTAAAGAGGCCGGCGTTGATGTTTTCGGGATGCTTCTGGGATTTATCCTTGAACTGGGTCATGCGGGAAAGCTCGCCGAACTGGGTGTAGCAGCCCAGAATCCAGGCAAGCTCGGCGTGGGCCGGTACGAAGGACTGTACCATAAGGATGGATTTGGCCGGGTCCAGACCGATGGCCAGCAGCAGAGCGCAGGTGGTGTAGATCTGCTGACGGAGCTTGGCCGGCTCCTGCCGGACGGTGATGGCGTGCAGGTCCATCACCCCGTAAATGCCGTCGTACTCCTCCTGCATGGCCACCCAGTTTTTCAGCGCCCCCAGGTAGTTGCCCAGGGTCAGCATACCGCTGGGCTGAATGCCGCTGTATATCCGCTTTTTGCGAACGGGTACCGTATTTGTCTCGCTCATATCGCATTTCTCCTTTGCAAATCGCCTTTCAAACCAGTATATAGAGCCGACGTATGCCGTGCGGGGATATTGGGCATACCTTTTCCTACCGTATCCTGTTATACGGCAGGCTGTCAGCAACCATTTGCCCTGCCCGGCGGAACCATTCCTGTCGTATACGCTGCCCCCTGCCTATACCGACAGGCTCCTAACGGGCGCAGGTCTCCCGGACCAGGCCGCCTAGAATCTCCATACCCTGCTGAATCTGGGCGTCGGTGGGGGTGGAATAGTTGATGCGGAAGCACTGACAGGGCTGGCCTTCGTCCATAAGGAAGGCCGAGCCAGGGACGGTTGCCACCTTGCGGTTGACCGCCTCCTTGCAGAAGGCCTGCATATCGACCCCGCCGGGCAGGCGGCACCAGAGGAACAGCCCCCCCTCGATGGGCTGATAGGAGACCCAGGGTCCCAAATGCCGGTCCATCAGCTCCATGGTAAACCGGGCCTTTTGACCGTAGAGAACCTGATTTTTCTTCAAATGACCGTCGTAATCGCATTCGGTCATAAACCGGTGGGCGATGATCTGCGCCCAAATGTTGGTGTGTACGTCCACCACCTGCTTGCAGACCACCAGCTTGGAAAAGACCTCGCCGGGGGCGATGGCGTAGCCCACCCGCATGCCGGGGGCCATGACCTTGGAGAAGGAGCCGCAGTAGACGACCAGCCCGTCCTCGTCCAGGCTTTTGACGCAGGGCAGATCCTCCCCGGCGAACCGGGTGTCCCCATAAGGATTGTCCTCCAGAATCAGCACGCCGTACCGCTTGGCCAGCTCGTACAGCCGCCGCCGCTTTTCCAGCGACATGGTGACGCCGGTGGGATTCTGGAAGTTGGGGATGGTGTAGATGAACCGGGCCCGCTTCTCCTCCCTTAGAGCCTGCTCCAGGGACTCCATATCCATGCCGTCGGCTTCCATCTCCACCCCCCGCAGCCGCAGCCCGTAGGAGCGGAAGGCGTTTAGGGAGCCGATAAAGCTGGGGTTTTCGCAGATAACCATGTCCCCCTCGTTGCAGAGGACCTTGGCCGTCAGCTCCATGACCTGGTTGGCCCCCGAAGTGATGAGGATATTGTCGAAGTCCCGGCCTACATGGTGTTTTTCCTTCATATAGGCCGTCAAATGTTCCCGCAGGGGGGCGTACCCCTCTGTAATGGAGTATTGCAGCGCGTCGATTGGGCGTTTCTGGAACAGGTCGGCCGAAAGACGGGCGATGTCGGCCGCGGGGAAGGCCTCCGGGGCCGGATTGCCGGCGGAAAAGGGAATGTATCCGGGCTGGGAGGTGAATTTGAGGATTTCCCGAATAGCCGAGGGCTTCAGGCTTTTCACCCGGTCGGCGAAGGCGTATTGCATCAGGATTCTTCCTTTCTTTTACGGAAATAGAATATTTTATTATTTTATCACAGTTGGCGTTTTTCGTAAAGTAGCGGGGCGGGATATTTTACGTTTGCAAAACAAAATAGGTTTTTCTTTTTTATTTCGTAGGAGAGAGGGTTCGCGCCGGGCGCGCTTTTACCGCCGCTCCATTTTTCTGGCCGCGCGGCCAGCGCGCAAAAGTAAAAATACCATGGCGATAAACGAAAAACACGCGCAAAAAAACAGCGACTGGATTCTTTACGATTATTATCCATGTCGAACAAAACCTCGAATTTGCCCGACCTTTATTTTGCATGGGCCCTTCGATACATATACGATTTGCCGTTGGGTTAAGTCAAACCGGCGTCCCCCGCCGGTCCCGCGTTTGTCGACAGCGCGCCGTTTTTCCTCTCATTTATCAAAATATGACGATAGGATACAACATGGATTATGTTATGATCGCGTTAGCGTCGATTGAGAAGGTATCATACGGTTTTACGGGGATAAAATTGCCGCAAGCCGCGTTATCTCGGTTGCCGGACGGCGGCAATTTAACCTTCCGCAAAATTTCGCAGGACCCAGCGGCGAGCCAAAATGGGAGCTGGCAAGGCCACAGGATATAGGCCGGCTTTCGCCCGCCTATATCCGAGAACGCTGCTAGTTCCCCGACGGCTCTCGTTTTGGCCGCCCGTGAGGGCCGCCCCTTGGGCGGCTACTGTGCGTATTCGCCCCCAAGGTAGACGGTATTCGGCTTGCGAACTTCTGCCGGATAAGCCTGGATTATTTAGCGGGGCGCTCAAAAAAGAAAGTCTGTAAGCAATAAAAAGAAAAAGGCCTTCTGCTTTCCCAAAATGAAAACAGAAGGCTTTTATTTAAGCTTCCGGCTGCGGGAAAAGCCGCGGCGCGGCGTTTACGCGCCGCCTTGCGCATACTTTCCCCGCAGAGGGTAAAGGCAAAGCAGCAGGGTCAAAATATAAACCAGCAGTACTAGGTCGGAGGGATTGGGCAGCGCCCCGTCGTGGATTAGCGCGCCCCGGCCGCAGAGCAGAAGAATATACCGCGGCAGGGTGGCGGCGGCGCAGAGCATGGCGGTGCAGACCCCGCCGCCCAGCAGCCAGCGGCCGGACTTGGCCCGGTCGCCGCTTAGGAACTTGCCCTGTTCGAGCATAAAGAGCAGAGAGAAGCAGAGCAGGGCGATTTCCAAAATATTTTCGGCGATATTGGCGATGCCTGTGTAATGCATAAAGGCGGCCACCAGCTTATACACCCAGAGCAGTACGGGCAGTACGGTAAGAATATGGGGTAAGGGCAGGTAGGAAAGCCGGCTTACCCCCAGCATGGCGAAAAAAGCCACCGAACCGAAAAGCAGCAGCATCTGCAAAACCAGGGCGAGGCCGACGCGGGTATCCGAAAGCATGACCGCCGCGGCCTCGTAGAGCTGGGCCGCGGCCATGAGAAAGGCGGCGGCGGCCAGGGGAATATTTTTTTCGCCAAACGGGCGGTAGGGCTCCTTCAAAAACCGGGTGAGAACCAGCAGTCCCGCCAGACAAAGGCCCAGCAAAACCGCCATGGCGATGCCCAGCGGCGCGTAGGCCGGCTGGAAGAATCCGGTGGCCGGTTCGGTCATAACCCAGAGCTGCGCCGTTCGGCCGGCGACGGTCAGGGGCAAAAGAACAAGGCAAAGAATCCAGAACAATTTGGCTTTCAAGGGAGCACCGCCTTTTCAATTTATTCCCTCCGGACAGGTTCTTTCCCCGGCCCCGCCGGCATACATATGGACAAGAACCCCTTCCGGGAAGGCGGATTTCCGGCCGGCCGCCGCCCGACTGGAAAAATCCGTAATATGTTACTATTCTATCGCCGCGCCGGACATATGTCAACCAAAACCCCGTCGGGTTTGGCTGTTTCATTTGCCTTGGGGGAAGCGATTCGGGTTCACGGGATTAATCTCGCGCACACTGCGTTGTCCTGGCGCCGGCTGCAAGGACGGTTCCTTCATCCGCCTGACCTTCGCGGGATTCCTCCCGTAAAGCGTCAAAGGTCCCAGCGGCGGGTTAAAACGGGGAGCCGACAAGGCCGCAGGCGGCCTTGTCAGCCGTTCCATGGAAGGTCCTTAGCAGCCGCTCTAAGAAAAGGTTAGCTTTCGCCCGCCGTATCCGAGCGCGCCGCCAACCCCCTGTCAGCGCCCATTCGAACTGCCGGCCGCCATTTGGACGGCTGCCGGGCGCAGGCTCCCCTTGGCGGCGGAAGAAGACCCGCGCCCGCATACGGCCGGGCGAGCAGAGAGGAGGGTCGGCCTTGCGCAACCCATACATATTAGTCGCGGCGCTGCTGCTGTTCAGTATGCTGCTGCTGCCGCTGGCCTCCATTCCGGGGGGCGACGACCAGACGGAAACGCCGGCGGAGCACGAAAAGTTTCCCGAAAAAATGCAGACCTTTCAGGTCTATAATCACGAGACCGGAAAAACCGAAAAAATTGCGGCCGGCGAGTATGTCTTCGGCGCGGTGGCGGCCGAAATCTCCCCCGACAGCGAGGAGGAAGCCCTCAAGGCCCAGGCTGTTGTCTGCTACACATTCGCCTGCCGGAAAAAGTGGCAGCGTATGCAGAGCGGCCAGGGCGACTACGACCTAACCACCGACCCCTCCAAGGATCAAGCCTATCTGGGCCGCCAACAGGCCAAGGAGAAGTGGGGAGACAAGTATACCGAATGGGCCCAGCGTCTGGACAAGGCGGTGGACGCGGTTTCCGGCCTGCTGCTCACCTACGAAAAGGAGCCCATCCTGGCGGCCTACCACTGTATCTCAGGTGGCAAGACCGAGTCTGCCGAAAACGTCTGGGGGCAGGACTACCCTTATTTACAGCCGGTGGAAAGCGTGGGGGACCTGTTGTCCCCCGAATACTTAAGCGAGGTACGGGTCAGCCCCGACCAGTTTAAGGAAAAGGCGGCCGGCTGGGGGGCCGTTTTGGAGGGGGAGCCGTCCGGCTGGCTGCGCGAGCCGGTACGCAGCCGGTCGGGCACCGTGCTTACCTATACCCTGGGGGGCAAAGAGGTCACCGGCCGGCAGCTGCGGGCGGATTTCGGGCTGCGCTCGTCCAACTTCGACCTTGCCGTGGGGTCGGACGGCCAGCTGGTCTTTACCGTCCGGGGCTATGGCCACGGGGTAGGCATGAGCCAATACGGGGCCAACTACATGGCGGCCCAGGGCAGCGCCTATCTGGAGATCCTGAGCTGGTACTATCCCGGCTGCCAGCTGGCAAAGTCCAGCTGATTGCAGGCGGCCCGCCGGAATACGCCTCGCAGGGAGGCCTTGTAAACGGCCCTGTAACGGGCCGCGCGGGCAGCCCGCATAGCCGCCGTCGATTGGCCGCGCCGGCGTCCCCGCCACCGTATATACGGTTGCGGGGAGGTTTTGCTTGTGGGCTTTAGCAAGACAAAACGCCCGATAGAAGCGGGGATAGGAAGAAAAAGCATAAGCGAAAGGCTTCCGGAAGGTAAGCGAATTTATGCAAAGCAAAAGTAAAGACAAGGCAAACGAATTTATTTATCCATGCGCACGGCTTGACCGTCTGATGTGCCGTCGCCCGGCATGGCCCAAGCCGGGAGCTTGGGCCATGCCGGGCAAGCGAGTTTGATCGGTTTACGGGTTGCCGTTCCTGCGATGCTATACGCTATGCGTCAGTGAGGGGGTCTAGCGCTCTCCGCTGACGTCCCGGTTTGACCCTTGGCCAAACCTCTTTCTGACGTCCCGGTTTGACCCTTGGCCAAACCTCTAGGATCGTCCCTTCGCGGGAAGCGACGAACGGCCTTTGGCTGTTCGCCTGTGCGCCTTGCAGAGAAATCTAGATTTTTTCGACGTCCCTTTTGAAGAGCTAAGCCAGCCGCTAATAGGCCCTTCTAGGGCCTGTGCAAACCTCCGGTGAGCTGGCTGTTTTGCTGATAGAGGGGGCGCGGAAAGCCGCCTGTCAGATAAGGGCAAACTGGCGCAGGATAATGTAACCGGTAAAGCCCGCATAGGCTAGCAGACAGACCGCGCCGGCCGGCCGCCGCATGACCCCGCGAATCCGGCAGAGGACAAAGAGGCCGGCTGTAAAGAACAGCACGAGGGCCGTGTCGATCAGCGAGGCCGCCGGGACGGCGATGGGCCGTACGGTGGACGACATACCCAGGATAAAAAGAATGTTGAAAAGGTTGGAGCCCACCACGTTGCCGATGGCCAGACCGCTTTCCCCCTTGCGGGCGGCCACAATGGAGGTGACCAGCTCGGGCAGGGAGGTGCCGACGGCCACGATGGTCAGGCCGATGAGGGTCTGGCTGAGCCCGAAGCTCTCGGCTATGGCGCTGGCGCTGTCCACCACTAAATCGCCGCCGATGATAACGGCCGCCAGACCGCCCAGGATGAAAAGGATATTTTTCACCGGCGATATTTTTTCGATTTTCTCCTCGGCCGCCGGCCGGCCGCGCAGGGCCGCCCGGACGGTGTAGGTCAGATAGGCCGCCATGAGCAGCAGGAGAAAAATCCCGTCCAGACGGGAGAGTCCCCCGTCCAGGGCGAAGAGAAGCAGGAGCAGGGTGGCGACGATGCAGACGGGGAAATCCCGTTTGAGCACCTCCCGGTCCACAGGGAAGGCCTTGATGCAGGCGCAGACTCCCACCACCATCAAAAGGTTAAAGGCATTGGAGCCTACAATGTTGCTGAAGGCGATGTCGTTGTTGCCGGTCAGACCCGCCGTGATGCTCACCGCCGCCTCGGGGGCGCTGGTGCCC
>JAAVYX010000064.1 GCA_022791355.1 Clostridiales bacterium
CTCTTTGTAGACCCGGTTGATGGAGGTGCCGGGCAGAATGTCGTGGAACTGGTTGAGCAGGACCTTTTTCCAAAGGTCGTCCATCTGCTCCAGGGGGTAATCGTACCCGGCCAGCTTGGCTGCCACGCCCCAGAACTCGGTTTCCCGCAGGGCAATTTCGGATTTCCGGTTGCCCTTCTTGGTTTTGGCCTGGGAGGTCTGCACACCCCGGTGACACTGGAGGTAAAGCTCGCCCACGTAGCTGTCCACCGGGGCGGGATGCTCTTGGAAGAACTCCAGCGGATGGGCGTTTTTCACCTTGGGACAGCCCTCGAAGTCCTCCTCCCGGCGGATGTACTCCAAGAAGTCCCGGGCGGGACCGCCGCCGCCGTCCCCGTAGCCGTAGGGGGCCAGGAAGCCGCGGATGTGATCCTTTTGCTTGCGGTTTTTCCACTTCTCGATGACCGTGCCGGCATGGATATCGGAATTGTAGTCCTCATGGAGGAAGGTCTCCACCGAACTGCCGTCCAGTCCGACCCAGTTGAAGTAGTTATAGGGGAAGTTCTGGCCGCCGTTGTAGTTCCACCAGAGCTTCTGGGTGGAGAAATAGTCCACGCCGCAGCCCTTCATAATCTGGGGCAGGGCGGCGTTGTAGCCGAAGGTATCGGGCAGCCAGAACATCTTACTGTCGATCCCGAACTCCTCCTTGAAGAAACGTTTGCCATGGAGGAACTGCCGGATTAAAGCCTCGCCGCCGGATACGTTTGTATCGCACTCCACCCAAGTGGCGCCCTCGGGAATCCACTGGCCGGACGCTATTTTCTCCTTGATTCTTTCGTAGAGCTTGGGATACATCTGCTTGCACATGCGGTAGAGATGGGGCTGGCTTTGCAGGAACTTATACTCGGGATACTCGTCCATATGGCGGACCTGGGCGGCAAAGGTGCGCAGGACCTTGCGCTCGGTCTCGGCCAGGGGCCAAAGCCATGCGATATCGATATGAGCGTGGCCGAAAGCGTAGATTTGAGGGGCGGTAGAGCCGTTATGGCAGGCGTACAGCGGGCGCAGACGTTCCCTGGCCGCGGCGTAGCTTTGATTGCGTGCCTCCTCGTCCTGCTCAAAATCCACGATGGTGGTAAAGTCCTTGAGCCCCTGCCAGACGTCCTGGCTGCGCAGGCCCTCGGGGGTCAGCTTGCGCCAGGCCTCCCACAGCACCTTTACGTCCATATACAGCTGATAGGCCAGCTCGTTCCAGATACCGAAATTGCACTCCCCCAGGGAGGTGCGGATGGTATCCTCGCTGCGGGGGTTGTATGTGCCTGGAAGCACCGGACCGTAGCAGCAGCCCGAATCGTCGTGACCGGCGTAGGACTCCATGACAACCTCGTAGGTATCTCCGGGACGGCCGCTGCGGGTCAGGGTCTGGTCGCTTATCAGGTGCATCTGATCCCGCACCCAGTCGTGCCGGCGGGTGCCGAACTCCTGGCCGTTGACGTAGAGAGAGCTCTCTCCGCCGGGGTTGAGCCGCATGACGATACGCTGGCCCGCGGCGCTTTCGGGCAGGGTGATCTTCCCTCTGAACCACATATACTCCCACATGCGGCCCCATTGATCGCCCTTCTTTACAGGCTTGAAGTCCCCTTTCATGGCCTCCGCATAGGGCAGACGGTCGAAAGTGGTGAAGCCCTCCAATGCAATGTCGCCAAGGGGATGGTAAATGTCCTTTGCCAGGTTCTGCATCCAGCGCTCGATGCGCCGGGTCCATTCCTTTTGCAGTTCCATAGAGCTGCCTCCTTACAATTCCCTTAAAATAACGCGCGCCGGTACGAGTATTCGAATAGGATACTCGTTTTGCCCGCAAGGCTTGCATGGACGTTCCGCTCGGTCCTGTCCTTCCACTCGCACCTGCAATCTCTGCGCGTATGGTTTTCATTATATCCACAGGCTCCGCCCTTGTAAAGACGTCTGCGAAACTTTGCAAAAATATGACGGGAAGACGGCGTTTTTTGTCCGCTGCGACGAAATCCGGCGTCTGCCGGTAATCCGCTTTACTGCGTCTATCGGATTCTTCCCTTTGCGCCGGCAGACTCTTTTTTTCGTTCAGGCAGGCTTTATCCATTTCTTTTATTGACAAACTTTGACATTCTAGATATAATAAATATTTATCAACCAATTATGGAATACAGCGTTTTTACTCAATCCAACCATAAAAAGGAGGTTCCAAAATGTCCGCCAATCGGCTAGGAGAAGAAAAAATTTCAAAGCTGTTGTGGGAGTTTTCCTTCCCGGCAACGGTGGGGATGCTGGTCAACGCTATTTACAATGTGGTCGACCGGCTGTTTATCGGTCACGCGCCTCATTTGGGTCAGCTGGGGCTGGCCGCTCTGACCATCGCCTTTCCCATGATGATGATCCTCATGGCCTTCGCCATCATGATCGGCGTGGGCGGCTCTACCCTGTTCTCCATCCACATGGGCCGCGGAGAGCCTCGACAGGCCGAAAGGTATCTGGGCAGCGCCGTCAGCATCATGATTGCTGTTTCGGTCGTCTTTACGGTATTGGGCCTCATTTTTATCGATCCGCTGCTCCAGCTTTTCGGGGCCGACGCGGAGGTTTTGCCGCTGGCTAGGGAGTATCTCTCGGTCATTCTGTACGGCACCCTGTTTCAGACCGTCAGTATGGGACTCAACAACTTCATTCGGGCCAACGGCAGTCCCAACATCGCCATGGTCACCATGTTTATCGGGGCGGGCTTCAATATAATTTTCGACGCCGTCTTTATTCTGGGCTTTGGCTGGGGGCTTTCCGGCGCGGCCTGGGCCACCATCGGCGGACAGGCTCTGTCGGCCGTCTGGTGCCTGATCTACTTCGCCCGCAGCAAAAACACCCGTCTGCGGCTGCGCCATATGCTTCCCGACCTGCGGCGCATCGGCAAAATCTTTGCAACCGGCTTCCCCGCTCTGATCATGAACATCGTGGGCAGCGTGCTCAACGTTTTCCTCAACTGGCAGCTGATGGCCTACGGCGGCAACGTCGCCATATCGGCCATGGGCATCGTCAACTCCTTGCAGACCTTTTTGGTCATGCCGGTTATCGGCATCAACCAGGGCGTACAGCCCATCATTTCCTATAACTTCGGGGCGCGGAAAATCAAACGGGTTCACACCGCCCTCTATCAAGCCATGGGCGCCGCTACGGTCATCTGTCTGATCGGCTGGGTTCTCACCCGCTTCTGCCCCGAGCTGCTGGCCTCTATCTTCACAGGAGACGGGGAGCTGATTGAAGTGACCGGCATATTTGTTTCCCGCTGGTTTGCCTGTCTGGTCATTATCGGTTCCCAGATCGTGGGGTCCAACTACTTTCAGGCCATCGGCAAGCCCACCGTTTCCACCTTTCTCACCATGTCCCGGCAGGTGCTGCTGCTCATCCCCTTGATTTACCTGCTCCCCCGCTTCTGGGGACGGGACGGCATTCTGCTCGCCGCCCCCATTTCCGACGCGGTCTCCTTCCTGCTGGTGATGACCTGGCTCTTTGTCTACATGCGCCGGCAAAAGCGGCGGTTCGCCAGTCTGCCCCCTGTGGAGCCTTCGGCGGATACGGCTGATGCAACCGTAAAATAAGGAGCTATATGCACAGCGCCAAGCGCCGGCCGGTTTTTTCCGTCGTTGTGCGTGAAAGTTTCTGGTGTACACAAAGCATCGCCGTGATCATTTGCCTTGCCTACATATTTGTTTATGTATACAGGTTTTTAGAAGCTGTTTACCTGGCCGTAAAATAGGATAGGAATGATTTCCAAGCGGGACTGCATATTTTGCAGTCCCGCTTTTGCTGTGCGTTTCTTTACCTTTTAACCATTTTGAGCACCGATTAGCCGGGACCGAAACCGCCCGCCTTGCATAATATAGTACTGCACATAACCAGTCGGACGCCGGACAGAAGTCTCCTCCGACAAAAAGGCCGCGGCCGATCAGGCGGTTCACGGAAGAAAGGTGGCTTTTATGAAGAAAAAGAACCCATGCATCGCCGTCATCGGCGGGGACAACCGGCAGGGCTATCTGGCCGACGCCCTGGCAGGAGACGGCATGGACGTGATTGTAAACGGATTGGAAAAGTACCCCGGACTACATAAAACACGGTTTATATCCGACACGGCCGAGGCGATTGAACAGGCGGACATTCTTATTTTGCCGGTTCCCGTCAGCCACGACGGCGTGACGGTCAACGCGCCCTACAGCTATGCGGTGATATATTTATCCGATATTTTGGCCATGGCCGCCCCTGATCAGTTGATTTTAGGCGGCAAAATCGACGCGGGCCTGCGCGCCTCTCTGGCCGATCAGGGTCTGCGCGCCATCGATTATCTGGCCCGGGAGGAGCTTTCCGTACGCAACGCCGTTCCCACGGTGGAGGGCGCACTGGCTATCGCCATCAACGAAACCCCTATAACCTTGTTCGGCTCCAGGTGTCTGGTCATCGGGTACGGACGGCTGGGAAAGGTACTGGCCGCCTGCCTCAAGCATCTGGGTGCGCAGGTTACGGTTTCGGCCCGCAAGCAGTCCGACCTCGCCTGGATCCTGACCGCCGGTTGCCGGCCCGTTCAGACCGCCGGCATTTATGAGGAGCTGGACGGCTACGACGTGATCTTCAACACGGCACCGGCTCTGCTCCTTGGCCGCCGGGAATTGCAGAAGTGCCGGCAGGACACGGTTATTATCGACCTGGCCTCCGCCCCCGGCGGGCTGGATTACGACGCGGCCCAGCAGCTTGGAATCAAGGCCATCCAGGCCCTCTCTCTGCCCGGAAAGACCGCGCCGGCCAGCGCCGCGCTCATTATAAAAGACACCATTTTCAATATTATTCGGGAGGAAACAGTATGACAGCAAACCGGGCTGGATTCGCCCTATGCGGCTCCTTTTGCACCTTGAGACAGGCTGTGGAGGAAATGTCCCGGCTAAAAGAAGATGGCTGGGACCTCTTCCCCATTATGTCCCCCATCGCCTACGCTACCGACACTCGCTTCGGTACGGCGGCAGATTTTCGTAAAAGGATAGAGGACATATGCGGCCGTCCCATCATCCATGAAATCAGAGAGGCCGAGCCCATCGGTCCCAAAAAGTTGCTGGATATTTTAGTCATCGCGCCCTGCACCGGCAACACCATGGGCAAGCTGGCCTGCGGCATTACCGATACGTCGGTTACCATGGCGGCCAAGGCCCACCTGCGCAACGGCCGTCCCCTGCTCATCGCGCCGGCCACAAACGACGCGCTCAGCGCCTCGGCCAAGAACATAGGCGCCTTGCTCAACGCTAAAAACGTGTATTTCGTACCCTTGGGACAGGACGACGCCCTGCAAAAGCCCACCTCCATGATCGCGGACTTTACCCAGATCGGCCCCGCCATGCAGGCGGCTATGGAAGGCAGGCAATTGCAACCCCTACTCCTTGCCTAGCAAGACGGCTCCTCCATAGGACGTGTTCAGGTTTATTTAAAAAAATCGCAAGGGACGTCATTTTGCTCAGAGGTTCGGCGTCTTACGCATCTGTGCAAAATAGGCTTTCCCGGAAAATTTTTGTGAGAGCCTTTCGTGTCTATTTAAAATCGGAGAAAAGCCAGATTTTTATACAGATAGCATTGATTTCTTTTAAAACAGGGATTAAACTGGCGGCCTGCGAGGATCTTTGACCTAGAAAACGGCCCTAGACCGACAAAAAGACGTTTTTTCAGAGCTTGAAAACAGACGCTAACGCACGTCTTCAAACACCAAAATGATTATAGCTTTGCGTATATTTTTGCGGATCCCTGTATGGGATCCGCAACGGGCGCTCTGGTTTGGCCTTCCGCAAAACCTCTTTCTGACGTCTCGGCCTGTCTTTTGTCTGTTGGCCTACGCGCTGCTCCATATTATCGGCGCGTCCCAGGAGAACGTCCGAAAGACGTTCTCCTAAAGGGCCCGAAGGAAGGCCCCGCTTCTTTTTTAGGCAATTTCAAAACGGGCCTGCTGCAAAATGCACGGTTATGCAGATTGCGGCAGGCCCGTTTTGCCTTGCGTTCTCTATTTTCGCCTTACGCCGACTCGCTTTCGCCTTTATTGGAGGCCGCCGGACGAAAGGCTGATTTCACCAGACTGAAGATATCCTTCACGTCTTCCCGTTTAATCAGCAGATAAACCCCGTAGGCGGCAAGATAGCACAGGCAGCCGAACCAGCCGCCCAACAGCCAGCTGAAACAGACAAAGGCAACGGTCATGATCAGCTCTAAGATCAGATTAAAGCCCACACGGATTTCCAGCACCCTGGACAGCACCAGCTCGGCAAAGACACAACGGAAAACCAGCAGGATCAGGATGGACAGAACCGCCAGCTCCAAGTTTTGCAGCCAGGCGATGACGACGCCCGACAGCAAAAGGCTCAAGGCCACCGAGGCCATATTGATGACCATCATCCAGTTTTCCCGTCTAAGGGCTTTGAGATAGGTATTGATCAGCATGGACATCTTTCCCTCGAAGAGACACATGGGAAAAAGCAGGGCCATATAATGCAGGCTCTCGGCATACTGGGGAAGCCACATGGAAAGGATGACCTTAGCGGGATAATAGAGCACTAAGAGTCCCAGCATGGGAGTCACCAGCAAACCGCGCAGCCGGGTGTAGCTGCCGGCCCAGCGCTCCCGCGGAGTACGTTTGAGCACCGGGAACATGACCACGCTGACCGCGTTGATAAAGAGCATCATCAGATTGGAGACGCTCATGGTCAGGGACACCTTTCCAAAAACCTCCACGCTCCAGGTGCGCTCAATGCAAAACCGCACGATCCCGATAATCAGCATACCCGCGATATTGGCGAAGAGCAGCTTAACGCCTACCGAAACATTGATCCAGGCCTCTCGCAGACTCTCCGCAAATCCGGCGGATTTTTGCAGCACAATATCCTTACAGTGCAGGCAGATGGTGATCAGGGTGATCAGCTTGGCTCCTATATCGGCCAGCAGCAGGGCCTTATAGTCTTGGGTACCGGCCAGCAGGAGCGCCACCACCGCCGCCGCGTATATCACCTTTTCAAAAAGCTGATTTTTGGCGTATTCCTGTATCCGATTGGTGGCCTGTAAGACGTACTGTATGAAGGTACGCGGTATGACAGCTACACAGCATACAGCCGTCATCAGCAGAATGAAGGTCTTGTCCGCGTTAGGGTAAAAGAGCAGGACGCCGCCGGAAAAGAGCAAAGTAATCAACAGCTCCATAACGCTCAGCATCCAAAACTGGGAATGGAACATGGGTTTGTCCAGGTCCTTATACTCCCGGCCGCCGTAGCGAAGCAAGATGCCGTCTATCCATCCGAAATGGAAAAAGCCCACATAGGAGGTATAGAAGACATAAAGCTGCCAGTAACCATATTCCACCGTGCCCAAGCGCTTAGGAACCAGGGCCACCAAAACGACCGACAGCAGGGTTCCTACAATATTGGCGACGAATGTATAAGACAGGTTTTTGACGATACCCAGTACCTTATTGTTCACGCGGGAATCCCCCTACTCGCCCAGGCAGTCCAAAGCGGCCATATCCCGTAAAAACGGATTGGCCTTATCCTTTTCACTGAGCAAAATTTCCATATCCGGCTGTATAGGCCATTCCACCCCTATCTCCGGATCGTTCCAGCGGAGGCCGCCCTCGTCCTCGGGGTGATAAAACTCGTCGCACTTATACACAAACTCGGCCTCTTCCGAAAGGACCAGGAAGCCATGGGCAAAGCCTCGGGGCATATAAAATTGCTTCTTGTTCTCAGCAGACAGGACAACGCCGGCCCACTTGCCAAAGGTTTTGCTGCCCGGTCGCAGGTCCACGGCCACGTCGAAAACCTCGCCCTTTACCACCCGAACCAGCTTACCTTGAGGATATTGCTTCTGAAAATGCAGACCCCGCAGCACCCCCCGGCGGGACTTGGACTGGTTATCCTGTACGAAGGTCATATCCAAGCCGGCCGACTTGAACGCATTGTAATGATAGGTTTCCATAAAGTAACCGCGCGTATCCCCGAATACAGTAGGCTCTATGACATAGACCCCTTCCAGCTCGGTGGGATGAAACTGAAACTTCCCCATATGTTGCTTCCCATTCCTTCCTTTTGCCGCTTTTCCGCCTCCACGGCCGCCCTTTCCCTGACGGCCGGAAGCATGCTGGAAAACCGGAAACTGTTGAACGTATGTCCTGAGACGAGGGATTGCAGGGCGCGGAAATGCTATCGTATCCCAGAATGGATACACAGCGCGGGCAATATAGACGGCGCTGCGGCGCTTTTGACCGCTCTCCAGGTTGCCCGAAAGCAAAAAAGCCGGTTTGTTCTACAGCCTGGCTCTAAATGGAAAAATACCGGATTGCGGTTGCGGAGCAAACAGCTCCAAGGCAGCAACAGCAAAATACGCCCTGCTTTAAAGTCTAGGAATCCCCCTGCCTGGGCAAGGCGGACGGCGCGAAGACATTCTATACGCTGAAAACACGACTATTTACTGTCGTACATCTTTTCGTAATATTCCTGATAGCGGCCGCTGGTCACATGCTCCATCCATTCCTGATTGGTTAGATACCACTGGATGGTCTTTTGAATCCCCGTCTCAAAGTCGGTCTCGGGATACCAGCCCAACTCCCGTCTGATCTTTTCGGGATCGATGCCGTACCGGCGGTCGTGGCCCTTGCGGTCGGTCACATGCCGGATGAGCTCCTCGCCGACGCCCGCGTCCACATGTTCCTTGACATAGCTTAAAATAGTTTTGACGATGGCCAGATTGGGACGCTCGTTATGGCCGCCCACGTTATAGACCTCGCCCAGCCGGCCTTCCCGCGCAACCATATCGATGGCCTTGCAGTGATCCTCCACATACAGCCAGTCCCGCACCTGCATCCCGTCGCCGTAGACAGGCAGTTCCTTGCGCTGCAGGGCGTTGTTAATCATCAAGGGAATCAGCTTTTCGGGAAACTGATAAGGACCGTAGTTATTAGAGCAACGGGTGATATTCACCGGGAATCGATAGGTATCGGCGTAAGCCTTTACAAAAAGGTCGGCCGCAGCCTTGCTGGAGGAATAAGGACTGTGGGGGTCCAGGGGAGTGGTTTCCATAAAGAACCCTTCAGCGCCCAGAGAGCCGTACACTTCATCCGTAGACACCTGCAAATACTTACAGCCGGCCTTAAACGCGTCGTCCCCCGTCTGCCAAGCCTGTTTGGCGCAGTTTAAGAGATTGACCGTACCCAAAACGTTGGTTTTTACAAAGATTTCCGGATCGCTGATCGAGCGGTCCACATGACTCTCAGCCGCAAAATTGATGACGTAATCAAAATCGTATTTTCGGAAAAGGTCCTCTATAGCCGCCTTATCGCAAATATCGGCCTGCACGAAAATGTGGCGGGGATTTCCCTCCACCGGCCGCAGGTTTTCCAGGTTGCCGGCATAGGTCAGCTTGTCCACATTGACGATCGTCACATCCTCATATCGGTCCAGCATATAGAGAATAAAGTTAGAGCCGATAAAACCGGCGCCGCCGGTTACCAGATAGGTCTTCATACGGTTTATTCCCCCTCCTTATAATTCTGGAAAAAGCTGCGCAGCTCCTCCCGCCAATCCCGCATTTCATCCCCTACCGTACAGCGAAGCATCCGGTTATCCAAAGAGGAATAGGACGGCCGCTTAGTGGGACTGGGAAATTCCTCGCTGGCGCAGGGCGTCACCGTACAGGGAACGCCGGCCAGCTTAACGATTTCACAGGCGAAATCATACCAGGTACATTCACCGTTTGCGGTGCAGTGGTAGACGCCGTACTCTTCGCTCGCCGCTATTTTCAGGACATGGTGGGCCAGGTCGGCGGCACTGGTGGGGTTTCCCCGCTGGTCGTTTACCACCTTGCAAGCGCCCCGTTCCCTGGCAAGACGCAGGATGGTTTTTACAAAATTGCCGCCTTCATAGCCGTAGAGCCAGGCCGTGCGGACAATAAAATACTGGGAACAAAAATCCCGCACATATTGCTCGCCCAACAACTTGGACGCGCCGTAAACGCTGGTGGGAGCGCATACGTCCCACTCGGAATAAGGACGGGACCCGTCGCCGGCGAAAACATAGTCGGTCGAAACATGCAGAAGCTTGGCTCCCGCCGCTTGGGCGGCCCGGGCCAGATTGCGGGGGCCGATGGCGTTGCCCCGCATGGCCAAATCAGGGTCCTGTTCACAGCCGTCCACATTGGTGACGGCCGCACAGTTGAGAATCACGTCCGGCCGCAGGGTCTCTATATAGGAAAAAACCGCACCGGCGTCGGCAATGTCCAGCTCCGGCAGGTCGACGCCGGTAACCTGCGCATGCAGGAACACATCCGGAATCGGCCCCAGCTCGGACCGTCCGGCGGACAGGATCTTGGAAAGCTCCCTTCCCAACTGGCCGTTACAGCCGGTTATCAGGATTTTCATACAAAAAACCTCCTGCTAAAAAGGGCAAAAGAC
>JAAVYX010000009.1 GCA_022791355.1 Clostridiales bacterium
GCCGCCAGGTAACCGCTCTGTCGAGCGGCCCGCGTACCCAGTTTCGCTCCGCTGCCTTTCCCACGGCTACCAAGACAACGCAGTTGCCGTCAGTAGCCGTCCTTTAGGATTGCCGCCGGGTAACCGCTCTGTCGAGCGGCCCGCGTACCCAGCTTCGCTCCGCTACCTTTCCCACGGCTACCAAGACAACGCAGTTTGCGTGGACTTCCACCGTAATACCCTATTTGCCCTTTGCTGGTAGTTGGTATGCCCGGTAAAGCAATACCGTTTGGGCTTTTCAAAACGCTCTCCAAATCGGCCGATAGGTCAAAAACAAGACCGGCTTAATGAGCCGCAAATTGTTTATAGTAAGGGAGGCCCGTCATGCGAAAAAGCAAGTCTCCGCCCAGCGTACTGGGGCCGGCACTGCTCCCCCTTGGCTGCCTGGCTCTCTGGCAGGGCGCCGCCATGGTCCTACGTCATCCCCTTTTCCCTACGCCCATGGAGGCCCTCCTCTCTGGACGGGACTGCTGGCCGTCCCTGTCGGCTCATATGCTGGCAAGTCTTGCCCGTCTGCTGGGCGGACTGGCTTTGGCCCTGCTGGCCGGGCTTCCCTTAGGGCTGTTATTGGGCCTGTCCCAAAGGGCCGACCGCTGTCTTTCCGGCCTGTTCTACCTGAGCGGTCCCCTGCCCAAGGCCGCTCTTCTGCCCTTACTGCTTCTGGCCTTCGGCGTAGGCGACAGCTCCAAGATAGCCCTTATCTTTCTCGTCCTCTTTTTCCCTCTGACTCTAGGAATGCGGGACGCGGTCCGAGAAATCCCGCCTGTATTCTACGCCCCCTATGACGCGGCCGGGCTGGGATTCTTCCCTAAGCTTCGGGACGTGACCCTTCCCGCCTGTCTGCCCGCTCTCTTCACCGCCCTGCGAAATGGCTTGACTGCCGGCGTTTCCATTCTCTTCCTGGCCGAAACCTACGGAACGCAACTTGGTATGGGTTTTTTTATTATGGACATGTGGATTCGGCTGGACTACGCCAAGATGCTCTTGGGCATCGCTCTCTTCGGCGGGCTGGGATTCCTTCTCTGCCGTCTGACCGATTTGTTGGAGGCCCGGCTGATCCATAGCTAACCTGATGCTTTCTTCATAACGCTTCCATCAAAGTCATCCGTTCGGCCGACGGTATATGCATCCCCCTCCCGTAAGGACCTACCGCCGGCCCGGCTCTTGGGATAAACGCCGCGCCGGTTCTTTGCGTTGCAGGCTATACCGCCCGTTAAGGGGGATATGGTTCCCGATTATGTTTGCCTCTTCTAACAGCTGATAGTCTTTTCTTTCAGAAAATCTTTTGCCCAAGCGGTTTTCTGCGCATAGTTAAGCCGCGGCTTTTTATGAAAGCGAATCAAAACGGGAGGCTGGATGCGAAATGCATCCGGCCTCCCGTTTACGCAAATAGCCGGCTCCCGTTTCTCCTTTGCGCCGCTCTATTTTCTAAATTTCTTGTCAAAATACACAGGCAAACGACGGCCCTATGCGGACATCCGCCTAATAAACCGAAATATTATTTTTCTAATACTTTTTTACAAGCTTTGAAATCAACGCCCTGCAAGTTTGCATTTGGATACAAGCATAGAATTTTTCGGTCGCTTCTTTTCCTTGTCCTACCTTTGTAGCATGGTTCGCATCCTCTTCTGTTTCCCAAAGGACAAAGTCGGTCCACACATCGCCTTGCACGTAATGTTCCCAAGAAATAAATCCCTTCGCTTTGGAAATAACTTCGTCATGTAACCTTTGCGTTCGTTCAATAAACTGTTCCTCATTCACGTTTTACCTTAGCTTGTATGAAAAAATCCATGCTGTTTTCGCCATATCCGTCTCTCCTTTTCAAATTCCAACATATATCGGTCCATGCAATCCACAGCGCAAAGGATAAAAACCCCCTATAAGCCCACGCTCCCGGACGCAAAAACTTGCCGTCCATTTTCTATTTTTGCTCCGCCAAGCCCTCGGCTGCCGTACCGCCCTGGAATTTCCCGGTTTTCCACAGACGCAGCCGGCCGGTGTCATGCAGACTCTTTAAAATAATTAAGGCGATGGGAAACCCGAAAAGGCCCCAGACGCCCAGTATCTTCAAACCGGCGTACATGGACAACAGGGTCAGCAGCGGATGCAGCCCCACCTGTTTGCCGATAATCTTGGGCTCCAAAATATTACGAATAATGGTGATGACAATATACATAACGGCCAGTCCCACCGCTCCTATCAGATCGCCGGAGATAAGTTTGATAACCACCCAGGGAATCAGAACGGTGCCGGTGCCTAGTACGGGAAGAATATCCACAATGGCGATAATGGCGGCCAGAGCAATGGCGTTGTTATACCGCAGCAGCAGCAAACCGATGGAAAGCTCGGTAAAGGTCAGCAGCATGAGGATCAGATAGCCCCGGAGCATCTTGAGAATATTGGTTCCAAAAAGCTTTTTGGCGTCCGTCAGCAATCGCCAGTACCGGCCGGAGAGCTGCTCCTTGATAAAACCCACAATTTGATCGTAGTCCTTGGCGATAAAGCAGCTGGCCACGATGGTCACCAGGGAGGTCACCAGAATCCCGGGCAGAGCGGCGGCGACGGCGGCGGCAAAGTTGCCCAAGGAAACGCTCAGGGTATCGGCCAGCTTGCTGATGGCCGTCCCCGGCATGGACTGAATCGCGCCCGACAGTTCCTCGGGCAAATCCGCAAACCAGGCTGAAATATGATTGTTGACCCCGCTGAACAGCTCTGAAATCATGGGGATATAGGAGGGCAGGGTTCTGGCAAAGGACGATAGCTGCCTATAGAGCTGATAGACCAAGAGAATCAGAACCGCCACCGCGGCCAGATAGGAAAAAATCACCAAAATTACCGACCACAGTCCCCCGGGCGCACGAGTCTTTTTACGCAGCCACCGGGCCGGCCGCTGTACAGCCGCCGTGAGGATAAAGCCGATGACAAAGGGCAGCAAATAGGCCAGCAGATAGCGCAGGGCAAAAAGCGCCAGCCCGCAGACGGCAATGATTAAAAGGACAAAGCCGATATCGATCATAATGTCTGTTTTCCGCTGTCTGGTCATAGCTTCATCTCCCATGCGTATCGGTATATTATGTCGTCGATTGACAAAGGAGCCGTTTCCATAAGGACTGACGGCCTTCTCGGATTTGGCCGCCCTGCCAGCGGCTGGTATGAATATCGCTCCTGGTCAACCAAGCGTACATGTATAAATCTCGCGCAGCTCATCTATATGAACGTCCCAAGAACGTTCTGGCGTCCCGGCGCTAAAACGTCTCTGCGCCGCTTCCCGCAAGGGACGTAGGTCGGGCTTTTGACCAGACCTCTGCAAAACGGAAGCTTGACCAGAGGTCCAACATGGGACGACAGCGCCGAATCAAAGCGCCCCTTCCAAACATATATGCCGATTCTATATATTATATCATACCCCATTTACCAATCCCTAGCAACCGGATTTCTATGAACGTGGACTTAATTTTTCCTCTTTTCCGCCTCTCTGGACAAAGCCGCCAGAATCCGAGCCCGTCCGGCCCGTTTTTTCTATGCATTCGCCGGGGGAAATGCCTTGCAACTTCCCGGTTCGTGTGCTATATTGTACTGGTAACAAAAACAAATGTGTGTGGGTGGTGGACGAAATGCCCGATTCCAATATGCTGCTCATCCATCCGGACGTGCTGCCCGACGTATACCGCCGGGTGGTGCAGGCCAAGCGGCTGCTGGCCAGCGGCGAAGCCAAAAGCGCCAGCGACGCGGCCCGGATGTCCGGCATCTCCCGCAGCGCCTTTTATAAGTATAAGGACGCGGTCTTTGCCTACAGCGAACGGTCGGCCGGCCGGATCGTCACCCTCCACGCCGTCCTGCGGGACCGGCCGGGGGTGCTCTCCACCCTCATCAGCGAGCTCTACCGGCAGGGCGCCAACATCCTGACCGTCAATCAGAACATCCCTGTGGACGGGGCGGCCTTGGTCTCCCTCTCCATCCGTTCCGACCGTCTCAAGGGGGATATTGCCGATCTGCTCCGCTCTCTGCGGCAGGTCGAGGGCATTCTCCGCATCGATCAGGTATTGGGAGAATAAATAGGTCCCGGCCAAAATCGAAAGCGCCGTCGCTGGCCCAAAAAAGTCGACTGGATTGTTTATCAGGGACAGGCGACCGCAAGACGAAAAGGGCGGGTATGCATTGGGACTTCCCAGCGTTTTTTACCCAGCGGCCGCCTGTCTGCGGCGAAAAAACGGCGGTTTGGTTTTCCCGGGCAGGCCGGCCCAGTATATGGGAATTTTGCCCTTTTAAAACCCGCTTTAAACACGCAGGCAGCATCCTGCATAAGAATGAATGAAGAGGAAAAGAGGTAACAGCATGGTTTATATCGCAGTTATGGGACACGGCGTGGTAGGCTCGGGCGTGGTAGAGGTTTTGCAGCAGAATCACGCGGGCATCACCAGCCGTTCCAAAGAGGATATCCGGGTCAAATACATCCTGGACCTGCGGGAGTTCCCCGACCTTCCCTACGCCGACCGCTTTACAAAGGATTTCGAGGTCATTGTGGGAGACCCCGAGGTCAAGGTGGTGGTGGAGACCATGGGCGGCCTGCACCCGGCCTACGAGTATGTCAAGCGCTGTCTGCGGGCCGGCAAGAGCGTGGCCACCTCCAATAAGGAGCTAGTGGCCTGCAAGGGGGCCGAGCTTTTACGGATCGCCCGGGACAACAATGTAAACTTCCTCTTTGAGGCAAGCGTCGGCGGCGGCATTCCCATCCTGCGGCCCATTTCCCAGTGCCTGGCCGCCAACGATATTTTCGAAATCGTGGGCATTTTAAATGGCACCACCAATTTCATTCTGACCAAGATGATCCGGGAGCAGATGTCCTTTGCCGACGCGCTGACCTTGGCCCAGGAGCTGGGCTACGCCGAGCGGGATCCCTCGGCCGACATTGAGGGCCAGGACGCTTGCCGCAAGATCTGTATCCTGGCCTCCCTGGCTTTCGGCAAGCACGTCTACCCCGAGCAGGTGGGGACCGACGGCATCACCAAAATCACTCTCACCGACGTGGAGTACGCCGGGTCGGATAACTGCGTCATCAAGCTCATCGGCCGGGCCAAAATCCTGGACGGCGGCCATATCTTCTCGGCCGTCTACCCCGCCCTGGTCAGCCGGGAGAGTCAGCTTTCCTCCGTGGACGACGTGTTCAACGCCGTCATGGTTCGTGGCAACGCCATCGGGGACGTAATCTTCTACGGCCGGGGCGCGGGCAAGCTGCCCACCGCCAGCGCCGTGGTGGCCGACGTCATCGACTGCGTCAAGCACCTGTCGGCCCGCAAATACCTCTTCTGGGAGGATGGAAAGGAGGGCTACGTCTCCGATCCGCTGGAGGACAATACCCGTCTCTACGTCCGCGCCAAGACCGAGGATAAAACGGCCGCCGCCGAAGAGATCCGCCGGACCTTTGAGGACGCGCGCATCCTCTCCCGGCCGTGTGAGGACCGGCAGGAGTTGGCCTTTATCACCCCCATGTCCACCGAGCGGACCCTGCGCCGGGAACTTGCGGCCCTAACCAGTCTGCGGGTGGAGTCGATTCTCCATGTGCTGGACTAAGGCGGCCCTATGATAGAAGTCAAAATCCCGGCCACCAGCGCCAACCTGGGCTCCGGGTTCGACGCGCTGGGCTTGGCCCTCACCCTGTATAACACCGTGTACATGGAGGAGTGGGACGGGGCGGATATCGCCTCGTTAGATGGGGTGGAGGTCCCCGCTGGGGAGGATAACCTGATCTTCGCCACGGCGAAACGTCTGTATGAAATCTGCGGCAAGCCCTTTCGAGGGATGCGCATCCGGCAGAAAAACGATATCCCCATGGCCCGGGGTCTGGGCAGTTCCTCGGCCTGTCTGGTGGGGGGACTGTTGGGGGCCAATACCCTGCTGGGAAAACCGCTGGGCACAGAGGACCTGCTCAACCTGTCCGCCGCCCTGGAGGGCCATCCGGACAATGTGGCCCCCGCCCTTTTGGGAGGACTGGTCACCTGCGCCATGGAGGAGGGCAAGGTCTACTCGGTCAGCGTGCCGGTGGCCCGGGGCGTCCACTTCGCCGCCCTCATCCCCAAAGCGCCCCTGCCCACCTCCCACGCCCGTTCGGTCCTGCCCCAGAGCGTCTCCCGGGCCGACGCGGTGTATAACCTCTCCCGGGCGGCCCTGATGACCTCTTCCCTCTTTTCGGGCGCTCTGGAAAACCTCCGGGTCGCCACCGGCGACCGTCTTCACCAGCCCTACCGCATGGGTCTTATCAAGGGGTCGGACGCGGCCTTCCGCATCGCCCGGGAGCTGGGGGCCTACGGGGTGTATATCAGCGGGGCCGGCTCCACTATCATGGCCATCATCGATAAGCAAAACGCCGGTTTCGCCCAGGAGATCGAACGTCGCCTCATGATGAACGGCGTTTTCGGCTGGACCGTCCGCCTCCTGGAAAGCGACCCAAGCGGAGCCGTTGCGTTAGCAACGGCGACGTAGGCGCAGAAGCGGAGCTGCTGTAAATAATGTAGGCGATGTAAAAGCTTGAATTTTATCTACCGGTTTACTCTCAACTACCGGCGTATAAGTGAAACGTGGTAGCTGTCGTTACTATCAGGGTAGGCGGGAGGCAATCGAAAGAGCGAAGCTCTGGAGGTGGCCGAAGGCAGCTCATAGACCAGCCTAAGGTTTCATCAGGCCGGGTTCCTGAGCGGCCGTACAGTTCCGGGCCGAAAATTGCATCAATTTTCGGGCTTCCCACCTCCCTGAGAGGCACTGCTATCGGCGTAGATGTTGGTTCCGTCTGCGGCGGAGGACGCGGGGGTAAGGCCCCCACGAGCGTTTTTCTCCCCCATCTTTTTTCGCTTGAAAAAAGATGGGGTCTAGAGGCGGAGGCGCAGCCTACGCCGGGACGCCAGACGCTGTTAGACCAGGTTTTGGAGTAATGAGAAAAGTAAATCTGGCGCGAAACCCCTATCCAACTAAAAAATAATATATACCCACAGGAGGTTTTAAACCCTATGGCGCTCATAGTAAAAAAATTTGGCGGGTCTTCGGTGGCCAATGCCCAGCGGGTCTTCAACGTGGCCCGCATTATCACAGAGGATTACCGCGCGGGCAACGAGGTCATCGTGGTGGTTTCCGCCCAGGGCGACACCACCGACGACTTAATCGAAAAGGCCCGGGAAATCAATCCGGACGGTCCGTCCAAGCGGGAGATGGATATGCTCCTGTCGGCCGGCGAACAGATATCCATCTCCCTGCTGGCCATGGCTATTGAAAAGCTGGGCTTCCCCGTCGTTTCCCTTTTGGGCTGGCAGGCCGGCTTCCAGACCGACTCCAACTATTCTGCCGCCCGCATCAAACGGCTGCAAACCGACCGTTTGACCTCTGAGCTTGCCAAGAAAAACATCATTATCGTGGCCGGCTTCCAGGGCCTGAATAAATACGACGACATCACCACCCTGGGACGGGGCGGGTCGGATACCAGCGCCGTGGCCATCGCTGCCGCCGTCAAGGCCGACCTCTGCCAGATCTACACCGATGTGGACGGGGTCTACACCGCCGACCCCCGCAAGGTGAAAACCGCCCATAAGATGGACGAAATCACCTACGACGAAATGCTGGAGCTGGCCACTCTGGGAGCGCAGGTGCTCAATAACCGTTCGGTGGAAATGGCTAAAAAGTACAATGTGGAATTGGAAGTTCTGTCCAGCCTGGAACGCAAGCCGGGCACAATCGTCAAGGAGGTCGTAAAAATGGAAAAAATGCTGATCAGGGGCGTGGCTAAGGACGCCAACGTCGCCCGTATTTCGATTGTGGGCCTGCCCGATTCCCCCGGTATCGCCTTTAAGGTTTTCTCCAAGCTGGGCCAGAAGAAGATAAACGTGGACATCATCCTCCAGTCGGTGGGACGGGACGGTACCAAGGATATCACCTTCACCGTCCCCGAGGACCAGGCCAAGGACGCTATGGAGGTCATGGAAGAGGTCAAGGCCCTGTATAACTGCGAAAAGGTCGTCTGCGACGAGGACGTGGCCAAGGTCTCCATCGTGGGCACCGGCATGGAAACCCATCCCGGCGTGGCCGCCACCATGTTCGAGGCCCTCTACAACGCCGGCGTAAACATCGAGATGATCTCCACCAGCGAGATCAAGATTTCGGTCCTCATCGATAAAGATAAGGCCGACAAGGCTGTGGAGGCCGTACATAACGCCTTCATCCAGTAAAAAGAACGCAGCTCCCCCCGGCCTTCCGCCGGGGGGAGCTTTGCCGTATCCAAGCGTTCCCCTTCTTTAAGATAGATAAAAAGGCCGTTCCTCGCGCAAAAGCTCCTATCCAACGCTCGCTCAAACTCCGCCGCCCAAGTCCATTGCAAAAGAGACAGCCCTCTCAGCTGTCCCTTTTCGCTTCATCGGTTTTTTCTCCCACTCCCGGCCAATCTCAGGCCGTATCCGCTTCATCCATGCAACCAAGTTCCCAAAATAGCGTTCCTCCCGCACGGCGGTTTTTATCTCCCCGGGCCGGTAGGTCCAGCAGACCGGCCGGCCGGGCGACTCTCTCCAACACCGCCTCACCTGATAACGGGAGGCGTAGAACAGATCAAATATATCTATCGGCCAATATGGAGGGAGCCCAGAGGGCAGAACCTTCTGGGATATTCGGGAAGGGATTTCTGCACGGAAAAACCTGCGGGTTTCCTCTGGAACCAGTCGAAAGGATTTCCGTGCGCGCGTCTTATTCCGTCTCCCGCTGCGCTTCATTTGACAATGCAAACGTCAAGAAATGGATGTCGCGCTATTCGCTCGGGTTTTGGAGTAGAAAACTACGCTTGGCTCAAAACCTTTCTTTAAACCAAACAAGGAAAAAGCGCGTCTCTGATGAAACGCAAAAAAAAGCGATGGGCATAAGCCCATCGTTCTTTTTAAATCTGGTTAATCTCAGGAATCCCATCGTCGGGACGGTCCTCCTCCATCAGCTTACGGAAGACGTCGCCGTCGATCTTCTCCTCCTTGAAGAGGATTTCGGCAACCTTGTGCAGCTTATCCATGTGAGAGCGAAGCAGCTCCAAGGCGTGCTCGTACTGGGTGGTGACAATACTCTCAATCTCGTCGTCAATCGCGGCGGCGATCTTCTCAGAGTAGTTGGGCGTGGCTGAGAAATCCCGGCCCAGGAAGACCTCGTTCTGGTCGGTGCCGAACTTGATCGGGCCCAGCTTCTCGCTCATACCGTACTGGGTGACCATCTTGTGGGCCAGCTCGGTGGCCCGCTGGATATCGTTGGACGCGCCGGTACAGATATCGTCCTGGGTTAACTGCTCGGCCGCCCGACCGCCCAGCATGGAGCAGATGTTCTCCAGAATGGCCGTTCGGGTGGTGTGGGTCTTCTCGTCGGCGGGCAGGTACATGGTGTAGCCCGCAGCCAGACCCCGGGGAATAATGGAAATCTGATGCACCGGGTCCTGGGTGGGCAGGAAGTAGGACACCACGGCATGACCGGCTTCATGGTAGGAGGTAATCATCTTATCCTTGTCCTTGATAACATGGCTCCTCTTTTCGGTACCCATCACCACCTTAATCGTGGCCTCCTCGATATTGGGCTGGATGATGGCCTTAAGCCCCTGCCGGGCGGCCAACAGCGCCGCCTCGTTCAAAAGATTCTCCAAATCCGCGCCGGTAAAGCCGGCGGTGGACTGGGCGATGGTTTTTAAGGATACGTCGGGACCCAAAGGCTTGCCCCGGGCGTGGACCTTGAGGATCTCCTCCCGGCCCTTGACGTCGGGATAGTTGACGGTGACCTGCCGGTCGAAACGGCCGGGCCGCAGCAGGGCTTTATCCAGGATATCCGGCCGGTTGGTTGCGGCGATGACGATAACGCCCTCGTTGGCGCCAAAACCGTCCATCTCCACCAGCAGCTGGTTCAAGGTCTGCTCCCGCTCGTCGTGTCCGCCGCCGAGACCCGCGCCGCGCTGGCGGCCCACCGCGTCGATTTCGTCGATAAAGATGATGGCGGGGGCGTTTTTCTTGGCCTGCTCAAACAGGTCCCGGACACGGGAAGCGCCC